>JAIXPV010000497.1 GCA_027486105.1 Runella sp.
ATCGTGGTATAACTTCAATAATTATCCAATGAGCCTAAATCCAATTAAATACCTCACAATCAATAGTATCACGGGCAAAACCATCAGTGAAATGTCATGGACGGAAATTCGTGCATTGAAAGGAAAATCGCTCAAACAAACAGAGTTCATAGCCAAAGTTAAAAATGCCAAGTAAACGTTTTCAAAATAATACTTCCAAAAAAAATATTGCTTCGGTCGGTCAATTTGCCACCATCGAAGAAGCTTCTCAAGCCAAAAATGCTGATTTGCTGAAAACGCTCAAGCGCTTGAATGTTAAGGTGGTAAAGGTGTAACAGCCTCGCAGCACCCGCAACCCATCGCATTGTATTTACCAAAGCCGCCCAAATACCCTACCTCCAGCAGTTCGGCGGGCGCGGTGAGGGCAAACGTAAAGTTTAGATAACCAATCACTTTTGTTCCGGTAGTTTCTTTGCCTTCCTTGACCAGAAAACCCCGCTTTTTGATGCGCTCCGGCGGGCTTACCAACTCAAATTTTACCAATCGCTGCGCGGCCACCGCGTCCAACTCCATCGTAGGTTGATTTTGTACCGAGCGATACTTATCCACCAGATTGACCGCGAAAAAGCGCCCGTAGGCTTCGTCTACGGGGGAAAGGTATTGGTCCAATCCATCCACTTTCTCGGCCACCACCATCGGCGAAATCGTCCGAAACAGAACGGTTTGTTTGCCGTCGGCCATCAAAAATTCGAAATCGGCCATTGTTTCTACCCGTTCTACCACAAAATCAGCGCGGTACTCACGGTTGTAGACACTGAGTTGTTGCTGTTGAAACAGCCCCACCACAAAATCCTCCGCTGCTTTGTCAACGTAAAAAGAGACAATAAGCGTCAAAGGCTCCGAACGTATAAGTATATACGTATTTCCTGGTTTTATCTTTTCGACCTTGGGAATCTGTAAACTTGAAAAAGTAAAATGCTTAAACGTTTTTCGACTGTTTCCCAGGGTATATCCCTGGCGGTGCAGAAAACTAGCGTAATCCGCATCGGCATTATGTAGCAATTGATATATCCACGCCTGCAACGGATATTGGTAGTTGAACAGAAGTCGCTGTCGGTCGCGGAGGGGTTTCAAATAAAGCTTAAAGCGCATAACGTATATATCAGTTAACAAACAAAATAATTGTTATTTCAATATCTACCCCTAAGAACTGGAAAAGTTATCAAGCGGTATCTATGATATGACAAAGTACCTTACCTTGCGTGCAATCTACATGCACGGCCAAAAAAATCATGAAAAAAATTATTCCGACCCAATACGAGCGTTTTCAAAAAATCAATGGACGACTGAACCTGCGAAAGGGAGCCTCCGTACACAAAACCGAATTAATGGCGTTGTGCGAGTGCAGTGAGCGAACCCTCAAAGAAGATATGACACTGATGCGCGAGCTGTACCAAGCACCTATTCGGTACAATTATAGCGCTAAAGGCTACGAATATACCCATTCGTTCGACCTAGAGATGCGCGTACACCTAACTCCAAACGAACTGGCGGCTCTTGAGGCTGCCGTCGGTACGCTGATGCAGTTTAGTCATTTGGAGCCTTTTCGGGAACTACAATCGGCCGTCTCTAAATTGGATCAGGCTGTCAAATACCGATTTCGCCACCCAAACGCTGAAAATCGCGGCATTCAGTTTGAAAACGTCCCGCTACTACCTGGCGGTGAGCTCATCGGCCCGCTATTGGAAGCCATTCGTGGTCGGCAATGGGTACGTTTTTCGTACCGAAAATTTGAGAATGAGAGGGCTGACGAGTATGACCTGTTTCCGTACCTGCTAAAAGAGCACCGCAACCGTTGGTATCTTGTGGGCTGGGCACTTAACCGAAAAGGCATACGTACGTTTGGTCTGGAGCGGATCAATCCGCTGTCGCTGCAACTTACTGCCATCGCCGACGAAGCGCCCGTTTTTGACGCTAATCGGTATTTTGAAAAAGCAATGGGCGTGGCTATCTACGAAGACCACGCACCAGAAGAGGTTACCCTGTCTTTTACGCCCCATCAGGCCAATTACTTCAAGACGCAGCCCTTCTTTCCCTTTCGAAATGAAGATATTGTGATTGACGATACCACCGAATTTCGGGTAAAGCTGCACCTCATCATTAACAAAGAACTGGTGTATGAGCTAGCCCGCATGGGGGCAGAAGTTCGAGTTATAGCACCGAAATGGTTAGCGAATGAAATGATTGAGTTTTATCGAAAAGCTGTAGAGCGTTATGATGTATAATTGATTAGACATTAGTTTTTCTGTTCAGGTTTTAGGTTCGGTCGTGGGCTACATCCCACTGGTATGCGCGTTGGTATTATAGACTTGGGCTAAGTGTCGCTAGATGAGTTGAGTGGTCAAAATGCAAAATTCTGAGGAAGCCATCATTAATAATGAAAAATAGCCCACGATAAAAACGACGGGATTGCCTTTTAGAAAGGTAACGAATAGTATAAACCTTTATAAAGGCTCGTAAAATGAATAAATCAGCGATTTTATTGGTTGTGGCTGCCGTGGGCTTTTTGTTGAGTCAACAAAGTGTTGCCCAAACCAAGCAGCCTAATATCATCTTCATTTTGGCCGACGATTTGGCACAGGCTGATTTGGGGTGCTACGGTAATCCCTTTAATGAAACCCCCAATATTGACCGAATTGCCAAAAGCGGTGTAAAATTCACCCAAAGTTATTCGGCTTGTCCTGTGTGCTCACCTTCACGGGCCGCAATCATGACGGGCAAGCATCCTGCGCGACTCAAACTGACCAATTTTTTGGTAGGCGAGCGTACAGATTCATTGTCGCCGCTGTTGCCTGCCAAATGGACAAAGTACCTTGGTGCATCAGAAATAACCTTGGCCGAGCGGCTCAAAACCCGAGGTTATCGTACTGGCTTTGTGGGGAAATGGCACCTGGGTGGTGGTGATTCGTTGGCTCCCTGGGGGCAGGGGTTTGATTATTCTCGAATGATTGGTAAAAATGGACTGGATTACTACAATTATGGTATTTACGAAGATAATTTTCAAAAAACATTTGAAGACAAAGGAACTACTTACTTGACCGATAAACTCACGGATTATGCCCTTGATTTTGTCAAAAAATCGGACAAAAACCAGCCTTTTTTTCTTTACCTCTGCTATTCGGCACCGCACGTATTTTTGATTCCCCGGGGCGATAAAGTGAGCAAATACCTCAAAAAATACGAAAAATTCAAAGAGAAGTATAACCCCTATTACGCCGCGATGATTGAAAGTATGGACGATGGCGTCGGCGAAATTATGAAGGTGCTGGAGACGCAAGGGTTGATCGAAAATACCCTCATTATTTTTACTTCCGACAATGGTGGCGTGGGAATTCCTGAGCTTGGGCCCATTCCGACAACGGCGGGTAACCTACGTAAATGGAAAGGATTTACCTATGAAGGGGGCATTCGGGTTCCTACCCTTATTTCGTGGAAAGGCACCCTGCCAGCCGCGCAGACGTGCGACCGGTATTTTATCAATACGGATTATACGCCTACACTGCTGGAAATGCTCGGGCAAGAGTCGAACGTATCTCCTGACGCCAAAAGTTTTTATGCCCTGCTCAAAAAACCCAACGCCGCGTTTGACCGGGGACTAATTTTTTGGCATTATCCGCATTTCAGCAATCAACTGAGTCGACCGTCGGGGGCGGTGCGGCTAGGAGATTGGAAGTTGGTTAAAAGCTATGAAACCAACGAAACGGCGCTGTTTAACCTCAGAAATGATGAATCCGAAACCACGGATGTCAGTAAAGCAAACCCTGATAAAGCCAAGGAGTTGCACCAAAAGTTGACCGAATGGCTGACGAAGATTGATGCCAACATGCCAATACGAAAATGAGTCGTTTTTTGTTATTCGTTGTTTTGTCCAGCATCGAGTGGGTAGGTGTTGCTGTAACTCATCAAAACCTTTGCTTTTTCGACAAATCACTTTTTTTCAGCGCTTGAAAGAGGTAATTTTACGGGAAATGATTCAATGAGTTATGTCAATTGCCGAGAATATACAACGAATAAATTCAGAAATTACCCCCAAGGCTCGCCTGATCGCCGTCACCAAAACCAAGCCAGTCGAAATGCTCATGGAAGCATACGAGGCTGGATTTAAGCGCTATGGCGAAAACAAGGTGCAGGAAATGGTGACCAAATACGAACAAATGCCCAAAGACATTGAGTGGCATTTGATTGGGCATTTGCAAACCAATAAAGTGAAGTACATTGCGCCGTTTGTGGCCATGATTCACTCGGTCGATAGCTTTAAATTATTACAAGAAATCAATAAACAGGCGGCAAAAAATAACCGTGTGATTGATTGTTTGCTTCAGATTTTTATCGCCCAAGAAGAAACGAAATTTGGCCTTTCGGAAGAAGAAGCCAACGAATTGCTGGCGTCAGATGAATTTAAGGCTTTGGAAAATGTGCGTATTGTAGGACTCATGGGGATGGCTTCCAATACCAAAAATGAAGACCAAGTACGTCAGGAATTTAGGGGGCTGAAGCAGTTTTTTGACAGCCTTAAAGCGGCTTATCCTTCCATGATAGAATTGTCGATGGGCATGAGTGGCGATTATCTCCTCGCCATAGAAGAAGGCAGCACGTTAGTCCGCGTAGGCAGTGCTATTTTTGGCTCAAGATAACTTTTCTGTACAAACCGTCAGACGGGTGTGTTTTGAGTAGGTGTACCCGTCAGACGGTTAGGATTTGGAATGTACAAACCGTCAGACGGGTAAGACGGGGCCGAAAAACAACACCCAAGTCGAAAAATCTTCACTGAATGTCGTGAACTTGTGGGCAGCGTAGGCGGGTACAAATAAAAAATCACCCGTTCTGACGTCGGTGGTTTTGCCCTCCAATTCAAAAGTGGCCTCGCCGGTGGCAATAATATAAACTTCGTCGCGGTCGTGCGGGGTTTGCTTATCGACAAGATGAGGTTTATATAACTCTACTTCCAACGTACCATTTTGAAAAAGCAACATGAACTCTCTGTTGTGTTGGCTTAACTTTTCGCTGGCATCGGCGAGGCTTACTTTGTGTGAAAACATGGCTGTATAGGTTAAAATAATATTGAAATCTAGGCCTGAATCAAGGGGAAATAACGCTCTTTTAGCACCTTTAAGTGGTGAATCGGATGGCCAATCAGCACAAATCCTAACGCCAACGGACTGATGCGTTGGTTGAAGCTAATGCCTTCTCGGTGCAACATTTCGGGGCTGAAACTTTTGAATAGAGCAATCGTCGATTGACGCACCAACGAGAATTCTTCCAATAAATCGTCAACGCTGCGTTGGTTGGCCGTGGTATTGGCCCCAAACAATTCTTCGTCATAACCTGGAAGCGCAGTTTTGTCATTGCGTGCAAAACGCATGGCGCGGTATGACATAATACGCTCGTTGTCAATGAGATGTTGTAAGATGTCTTTGGCAGTCCACTTACCTGGAGCATACACTTGGTCGCCTAGTTTAAGCATGGCCTGTCGGATGGCTTCGTTGTGGTACAGATTGGCCGTTTGTTGGAGTCCTTCCACCACGTCGATGTCGTCGGCGAGTAGGATATAACGGTCAAAAAATTGGGGCATGTGCTGAATATCAGAACGTTTCATGTTGATTGATTATCCCTGTTTGTAACATTTATAATAAATGACTCAGATGCTCAGGCAAAGGTACATTTTTACTGAAATCATCGGCAATGGGAATCCCTCGACCGCTCCGCAACGGAATCAAGCCCGACCAAATCGGTAAGTCCAAATCTTCTTTCTCATCGTTGGGCATTCCAGCGCGGGTTTTGGCCGAGGCTTCCTCAATTTTGAAACCCAAAACGGTCGTTTTTCTTACTTCACTTTCGGTCATGGGGCGGAGATAACTCCAGCTATTCGGTACTATTTTTTCGGTAATCCATTTCAGCGTTTCTACTTTTTTGTCGTATTCTTCAATTTTTTCAGCGTTAGAAAACAAGATAACCGAACGATAATTGACGGAGTGACTAAAGGCCGATTTTGCCACCACGAGCGCATCGGTCAGCATCACCGAAATGCACACGGGAATTCCTTTTTCGATTTCACGAATGAAATGACTACCCACCGAGCCGTGCAGATAAAGCACGTTTTCGTAGCGGGCAAAGGCTGTCGGAATGGAAAATGGTTGGCCATTGATGACACAACTTACGGTGCAAAAAAGCGCTTCGTCCAGAATGGAATACACAGTTGCTTCGTCATAATGAGCGCGTTTGGCCGAGCGACTTGGGATGGTACGGGGAGTGGGCTGCATGGGTTGAATATTTGGCTTTTTTTTGACAAAATTATATCTTTACTGGATTGCTATACGTGTCCACTTTTGACAAACTGAGTAGTCCACTTTTTTTACCTAAAACTAAAAACCAACGATGAGAAAGTATTTTACATTAATCTTATTTTCGCTGATAGGAAGCGTTTTAGCCCAGACGACGCCCAATAAAGCCTACGAAAATGCCATCAAAGAAATAAACCAAAAAGAAAAAATGTATGGTGCGATGGCTAAGCAGATTTGGAACTACGCCGAGGTCGGGTATCAGGAAGTAAAAAGCTCGGCATTGCTTCAGCAACAGCTTCAGAAAGAAGGTTTTAAAGTGCAATCTGGCGTGGCCGATATTCCTACGGCCTTCGTAGCGACGTTTGGCGAAGGAAAACCCGTCATCGGGATTTTGGGAGAATTTGACGCCTTGCCGGGCCTCTCGCAGGACTCTATTCCCGTCAAAAAATCAATAGGTGGCATTGCAGGCCATGCCTGCGGGCACCATTTGTTTGGCGTGGGTTCGATGGCATCGGCGATTGCCGTCAAGAATTGGCTCGTTCATTCTGGCCACAAAGGCACCATCCGTTTTTATGGAACGCCCGCCGAAGAAGGTGGCTCGGGAAAAGCCTACATGGTGAGAGAAGGCTTATTTAAAGATGTGGACGTGGTATTGCACTGGCATCCAGGCGATTCCAATAGCGCTAGCTCCTCGTCGTCTTTGGCAAATAAATCGGCTAAGTTTCGTTTTCGGGGTATTTCATCCCACGCGGCGGGCGCGCCCGATCGCGGGCGCTCGGCTTTGGATGGGGTAGAGGTAATGAACTACGCAGTCAACATGATGCGTGAGCACATTCCTTCGGCTACTCGTATTCACTACGTGATTACCAACGGTGGTAAAGCCCCAAATGTCGTTCCTGATTTTGCCGAAGTATATTATTACGTCCGTCATCCGAGTCGTCAGTACGTGGCTTCTATTTGGGAACGCGTACAAAAAGCGGCGCAGGGGGCGGCGTTGGCCACGGGCACCACCGTAGAGGAAGAAGTGATCGGGGGAGTATACGAATTGTTGCCCAATGATGTGTTGGCCCAAACCATGCACAACAATCTCAAAGCCATTGGTGGGTTGAAATACACCCCCGAAGAAATAAAATTTGCGGAACAAATCCTTCCCACACAAGGTATGGGGATTCGGGAGATAGCCTCGGCTGAAAGGATAGAGTCTCTAGAAAATGAGGGACTTACGAGTGCGTCTACCGACGTAGGTGATGTAAGCTGGAACGTGCCAACGGTGGGTTTGCGTACCGCCACTTGGGTGCCTGGCACTCCGGCACACAGCTGGCAGGCGGTGGCAGCGGGAGGGATGAGCATCGGGCGCAAAGGCATGATAGTGGCTGCCAAAACTTTGGCAACTACGGCCATTGATTTGTTTCAAAACGAGAAAACCATCGCCGACGCCAAAGCCGAATTTGAAAAACGACGGGGAGCCGATTTTAGTTATAAAGCATTGCTCGGCGACCGCAAGCCAGCGTTGAATTACCGTGATTAAAAAAACAAAATGATTGCTTATCAGACCCTGTTGTCCATTGATAAAACGGCAAAACTGCCCGCATATCTCCAACTGGCGAATCAGCTGATGAACCTGGTTCGTGGTGGGGAGTTGCGGGCGGGTCAAAAGCTACTCGGGACGCGCCAATTGGCGCAATTTTTGGGTATTCATCGTAAAACCGTGGTGCAGGCCTACGACGAATTGTTGGCACAGGGATGGCTCGAAAGCCGAACGGGCAGCGGTACTTATGTGGTGGAGAGTCTACCCGAAATAAAACCACAACAACTGGTTGATGGGCAAAAAGAGCGCAGAAACCCCGCTAAAACGGCGGGGTTTTCTTTCGAAGCATTGCCGCATTTATGGCGCCCCGTATTGGTTTCGGGGCAGGAGCTTCACTTAGACGACGGTTTCCCAGACCCCCGTTTGGCTCCATTAAACGAGCTAACGAGGGCGTATCGTAGCAATCTTTTACAGGGAAATCGCTACGTGCGGCTAGGGTATGGAGATACCAAAGGCTCGGCTTGGTTGCGGCGGGAGCTTGCCCTGTATTTGAACGAAACCCGGGGGTTGAAAATTACCGAAGAAAATGTGCTGATTACGCGTGGCACAATGATGGGGCTGTATTTGGTCGCCACGGGCTTGGTGAAAAAAGGGGATAATGCAGCGGTAGGTGCATTGAGCTGGTCGGGTGCCAACATGAATTTTTTGCAGGCGGGGGCAAATCTGCTCCAACTTCCCGTTGATGAGTATGGGTTGGTGGTGGATGAGTTGGAGCAATATTGTAAAAAACTGGCTGTGCGGTTGGTGTATCTTACTTCTCATCACCATTATCCTACGACCGTTGCCTTGCGGGCCGACCGCCGCCTGAAACTCCTGCGTTTGGCCGAAGAGTACGGTTTTATCGTTTTTGAAGATGATTATGACTATGATTTTCATTATTTGAGCAAACCTCTTTTGCCATTGGCGAGTGCCGACCCCGCAGGTACGGTGCTGTACTGTGGCTCATTTACCAAGGCTATTTCACCTGCGTTTCGGGTGGGGTATTTAGTGGGCCCCGAAAATGTCATCAATCATCTGGCCCAATTGCGGCGGATTATTGACCGGCAGGGAGATTTGGTTTTAGAAAATAGTTTTGCCGAATTGCTCCAAAACGGCGTTATTCATCGGCATCTTCGTAAGTCATTGCGCGAATACCGCGAGCGGCGCGATATATTTTGCGAATTACTGAAAACATACTTGGGCGATTACCTTGATTTTCAGGTTCCAGACGGCGGTATGGCCGTATGGAGTAGGTTTAGTAAAGAAATTAATTTGGAACTTTTGGCCGAAAAAGCCCTTAAAAAAGAACTGGTTTTTTCGAATGGAAAACACCATGATTCGCCTGGCAATGCGCTGAATTCCACTCGTTTGGGTTTTGCGTCGTCGACGGTCGAGGAACTTGAAAAGTGTGTGAATATTTTGAGAAATATAATTTTGAAGGGGGCATAAAACGTTAATAATTGGAAATCTCAATCTTTTCCTAAAAATTGTACCTTTATTTTTTGGCACCAATGAATATTGAAGACGTAGAAATTTATATACTTGAAAAGCTTCGTAAAAGCCTTTCGCCTACGCTCTATTATCATGGGGCTCATCACACCGACGACGTTGTGGCTTCGGCGCTTAAAATCGCGGAAGCGGAGGGGATTGTGGATGAAGAATCCTTGATTTTGCTCAAAACAGCGGCCCTTTATCATGATTTGGGCTTTATTACTACTTACCGCTGCCACGAAGAGGAAGGCTGTCGCATTGCGCGGCTTATGTTGCCTCATTTTGGGTACGATACGGTTCAGATTGAAAAAATATGCGGAATGGTGATGGCCACCAAAATCCCACAAACTCCCCATACGCACCTAGAACAAATCATTGCCGATGCCGACCTTGATTATTTGGGGCGCGATGATTTTTGGCCGATTGCCAATTCCTTATACGAAGAACTTCGCGAACGTGAAATGGTGGCCGATTTACAGGCTTGGAACAAAATTCAGGTAAGTTTTCTAACTGCGCATACCTACTGGACCGCCTCGGCCCAAGCAGGGCGAAATGCCCAAAAACAGGCTTATCTGGATGAACTCACTGAGATCATAAAAACGTATTGATTGGCTGGGACATAGGTAGATTTGTTATGATTGAATAATTGATTTACCTCAAATAAAAAATATTTAGCGATTATGGAAACACCCACATTAGAATTTGAAACAGAAGAGGTTATCTCTTATAATCATGCTAAAATTACATATAGACTGGCTAAAATTGAGTATTTATGATGAACAATACGATATTCTGCCCGAGTTGGAATTTGATTTATCTCATGGCCGAGCCAAGCCCGATGTAGCCATTTGTCATCGGAATAAACTGAGTTGGTTAAGAGATATTATAAGACCTACTCAACCTCCTTTACTGGCAATAGAAATACTTTCACCTCGTTAGGCATTGAGTGATTTAACCGATAAATCGTTTGATATTTATTTCCCTTCGGGGGTTGATACAGTATGGGTGATTATCCCGCAGTTTAAGCAAATTACAATCATGACCCTTACAGGGCAGGAAAATATTTCAACTGGCATCATACATAATGCTACTACTGGAATTTCTCTTGACGTAGGAACCCTATTTGCAGAATAACCAAATTTTTCTTTTGAGCCAAAGGCCTTGTAATAATCATTCGACCTTTGGCTTTATAACTACTTCACGGGGTTGGGCGGTGTGAGGTGCGGTGCCAGAAAACGGTATATTTCCTCGCGTGACTCACGGGCCAATTTGGTGTCAATCCGGTTGAAAATGTGCCCTCTTGGGGCGTCTTGATAAATTTTGTAGTCAAACTTCTTGCCGTGGGCTTTCAGAGCGTTGATAAGCCCTTCCACCTCTAGCACATTTAGGTCTTCATTTGGTATGGACCAAAAGCGGGGTTTTGAGCTTGTGGGCGTTCCACATTGGCGACCGGCGGCGGTATTCGGCCACGTTTTCGGAGGCATCCTTGCCGAGGTGAGTTGTGGCCGCAAATTCATTGCGATAGCTCTGGGTTTTGTACCCCATCCGAGCAATCAAATCACTGACTGGCACACCTGCGTAGGCCACTCGGTAGTCTTCTGGATGGTCAAAAATATTCATGAGCGTAATCATCCCGCCGTGGCTCCAACCCATGATTCCTACCCGCTCGGCATCTACTTGCGGCATGTTTTCGACGGCCCAGCGCTTGCCCGCCAGTACATCGTCGTTTTCGTAATCGCCATAATCGATTTGACGATAAAACGCGCTACCGTAGCCCGTACTGCCTCGGTATTCGGGGGCAATGACGATGTAGCCTTGGTCAATCAATTCCCTCACAATGTGCGCATTAGATGTGTTAAAGTCGCCGTGTATTCCGCCGTGAATGAGTACTACGAGCGGCAGCTTTTTGGAAGAAGAAAACTTCTTTGGTACAAATGTATACGCTGGAATCACTAGTGGGTTGTTGGCTCCTTGTCCCGTTGGGTTTTTCACTACGTGCGGAGGCTTACTGGCGTAGCGCACCTTGTCGATGATGGCAATATCGCCCAATTTTTGATACCAAAGCAGGTCGTCGATGTTTTTGGTTAGGGCTTGGTCAGTAAAACGAAGGTTGTCTTCTAGTGCTTTGAGGCGGTCAGCGAGGTCGGTTGGGGGAGCTTGGGCTATCCCTATTTTAAAAATGAGACTCAATAGCAAAATAAAATAACATTGACGCATGGGCATAGAGGGTTTATTGATGAAAAAAAAAGAGAAAAATGACTACCCGACGATGAAAACAACTGGTGTAGTCTTTATTGATGGCTATAAGTAAATATATTCTTAAATTGCGTATTCACAAAATCAGCATAGACATTATCAACATTTATGGAGCAGGAACCGATGGAGTTTGCCAAACCCGAGAAAATTAAGGATAGAACCAAAAAAGAGAAAAAAAAGAAAGCTGACCGGACCGTTGAAACGATGTACCGTTCTACCTTGGCCAATCACATGCAACTTAGTACGTTGGCCGATCAGAAAGCTGGCTTGCTGGTGTCGGTCAATGCCATTATTATTTCAATTATGGCCTCCTTTATGGTGCGCGAATCGTTTGATAATGCTTACTTGATTATACCTACGTGTTTGCTCGTGGTGGTGTGTTTATCGACCATTACAGTAGCGCTTTTGGCTACGCGGCCTTCGGTAAAGTCTCAGTCCCAAAAGCTGGGTGTGGAGCATGTGCAGCAGATGGATTTGCTGTTTTTTGCCGACTATACGGCCCTTACGTTGGAAGAATACCAAAAGGCAATGAAAGAAATGATGGTCAAAGAAGACCGATTGCACGACAGCCTCATCAAAAATATTTACGCTCAAGGTAAAGTCATGGAGCGCAAATACCAGCGCATAAAAATCGCCTACACGATTTTTATCTTTGGGTTTCCGATGGTGTTGATTTGTTATCTCATCACCTTGTATTGGGCTTAATCGCCGTTTTTGACGGTGGGTTTGGTGCCGTATTCTACCGTAAATACCTCTTTGATTGATTTGGGATTGTCGATGGTTTTGTAAAACTCGTCTAAGTAGTTGATGGTGCGCTTAATGTAGCCTTTTTCGAGCTGTGGATTGTTTTCGTACAGGGCGTAAATCTGCGGTTTTACGCGCCTGAAGTTATCAAATACCTGTTGATACACCGCGGGTGAATACGTGATGCCCCGATAAATGCGCTGCCGTACTGAGTATAGGTTGAGGGCTTGGGGTGGGCGGGCATATTTGGCCTCAATAATGCCCGAATGGTCAAAATCATAAGGAACCGCCGTGATATGGGTGGTTTTATCCAACAGTTTGATGTTGTGTAAGTACGGTACTGACCAGTCTGAATTACCAATCATGTATTCAAAAATCGCCACGGTAGCCATGCTGACCGAGTCGATGAGGTACATCGGAATTTGTTTTCGGTACATATTTTTGGCTTTGTTGCGTTTGGCCAGAAAGGTTTCATCTTCGAGCAAAAAGGCAAATCGGGTTTCGGTTTCGCGTTTGCCAGCCGAATCTTGATAAGTTACCCGTGCCAAACGCGTGTCGAAACTATCGTCGGTGAGCAGGTTATACATTTTATAGACCAAATATTCCTGAAAAATATACTCTTCGTTTTGGCAATGCGTCACCAGTTTTAGTAGATTCTGACGCTCAAAGATGGTGTTTTTGTCTTTCTTGCTCGGAATATTCAACAACAACGGAGGAAACGTACAATTGGAGGGGGAGCGCCGAAAATTTCCCCGTACTTTTACCCTGATATTAAGGGCAACTTCTCCTTTTTTCTTTCGATTGTATTCCAATTTTGCCCACCGATAAGGCTGTTTTGCATTTTTCCGGTCTTTCATGAGGGAGCTTAAATTGGTCGTAAGATTGAGCTCCAGCATATCCTCTTTTTTGAAGAGAGGACCGAGTTTGACCTTGGTAGAATCTTTAGATTGTTTTTGCGTAAAGCCCTGTAAACTAGTGCTTAGAAGCAAGGTAACGACAATGAGGTTACGGTAGAATGAATGAGTCACGGGGAATAAGCGATTTTCGTTTTGGCTGATGTGCGTTTGTATTAATGATTGTAAAAGGTAAAGTTACGTTTTTTCGTACGGCAATTTAATCACAAAGGTGGTACCTTCTCCTTCAGCACTGATGACGTCGATACTGCCGCCGTGGCCTTTGGTGATGATGTCGTACGCTAAGCTCAGACCCAAACCCGTGCCTTCGCCAGTAGGTTTGGTGGTAAAAAAGGGCTGGAAAATCTTTTCTTTGACTGCATCAGAAATACCAGTTCCATTGTCTTTTATCTTGATTTCAATTCGATTACCCTTTTTTCGGGTAGAAACTATAACCATTGGCTGATAGGAGTCCCGCAAATCGCTTGAGCCTGACCCATTTTTTTGTTGAACTGCATAAAAAGCGTTGTTTATTAGATTCAATAATACGCGCCCGATGTCTTGCGGCACGACCTTGATGGGGGGGAGGTTTTCGTCAAAATCCGTTTTAAAATCGGCGTTAAATCTATTCGCTGTATTGCCTTTGTCTTTGGCGCGTAGGCCGTGGTAACTCAGCCGCAGATACTCATCGGCGAGGGCGTTGAGGTCCGTGAGTTGTCGTTCGCCTGAGCCCGTACGGGAGTGTTCGAGCATTCCCTTCACGATGGAAGAAGCGCGCTTGCCGTGGTGGTTGATTTTCTGTAAGTTTTGTGCAATATCCCCCAAAAGCTCTGCTTCCAATTCATTGGCTTGTGCTTGTTGGCCTTTGGTCTTTTGGTCTTCTTTGATTTCTTTCAGTTCATCCAACAATTCGATACTTATTTCCGAAAAGTTATTGACAAAATTTAGCGGATTTTGAATCTCGTGTGCAATCCCCGCCGTCAGCTCGCCCAGGCTAGCCATTTTTTCTTTTTGAATAAGCTGATTTTGGGTTGCTTTCAGTTCTTCCAACGATTCTTCCAACTGCGCCGTGCGCTCCTTTACTTGTCGTTCGAGGGTTTCGTTTTGGACGGCCAGCAAGTGCTGTTTTTCCAGTTCTTGGGCTAATGTTTTCTTACTGAGGTCGTTGTTTTCGCGAAGTTTCTCGATCAACTCTTTGTTGGTTTTGGAAAAACTGATGGCCAAATACAACGAAATGGACAAAGGAACGCACAGAACTGCAATTTGGTACGTGACGATACCGCCCAGCCATTGCTCAAAAAGTGTGTAAGAACCCGCGTTTTCAAGCAATAAATCAATGTAAAATAACAGAAACATCACCAACGAAATTCCCATACCTATCATAATGAGCCGCGCTCCCGGTTGGCGGCGGCGCAGGGCCAAGCCTGTGACGCGAATGACTTCGGCGGTCATCAACAACTCGGTGCCCAATTCGGCCCATGTAGAGCCCAACGAATAAGGAGTAAACAACGAAATAACCACAAAGGCTCCAAACACCACAATCAACCAAAACAAAATACCCTTGGGCTGATGGTAAATCTCATAGATGGCCCGAATCAAAAATAGGTAAGCAATGGGAAACGCAATGGTTTGCACAAATTCGGCCACAAAGTAGTCGGAGAGATTCTCAAAATAATCGAATGTGACTGGGATGCAGAGAAAAGCGAGACCCAAAAAAAAGGTTGTAAATGAAAAAAATAGATTGGCTCGTTGGGTTCGGTAAAGTATGTAAAATGATAAATGCAGAAACGTAAGTATAAAAAATACGCCTACCTGAAACCACCCGTAGTAGGTTTGGTGGCGCTGATATCTATTGACATCACTGGCGTAAGATGTTTCGATAACGGTGGCCTTGAGGCAGTGGTTTTTGCTGAATCCTACGCGGTTATAGAAAGGACTGTGCTCATACGCGACCCGAATTGAAATCTGAACAAATGGAAAACTGACGGAATAGGGGAGACCGATGATACTCGTCTTGAAAATATTGACGGCTCGTATGGCTTCAGGATTGGTGCTGACGGTTCCGATTTTGCGGGCGGGTAGTCCATTGATGTAGATTTCAGAAGCTACACTCTGACTGATTAGGAGTGTGGTTAGCTTTTGGGCTACCAGCGGCGAAAGCTCCAGTGTAGTTCGAAACCAGCCGATGTTTTTTTGGGTCAGTTGCGGAATATTACCCACTTCTTCGG
This sequence comes from Runella sp., assembly GCA_027486105.1. GTDB lineage: Bacteria > Bacteroidota > Bacteroidia > Cytophagales > Spirosomataceae > Runella. The sequence goes on from JAIXPV010000497.1 coordinate 15,500, forward strand.
TGGGGTTGACATCCGACCATCCGCTATCGTCAAACTCAGGGTCGGCCCATGCGGGATTGTCTCCCGCGTGCCATTTCCAGTTTTTGTCGAGCACAAAGCCTTTTTGGGGCAGGGTATCGATGGTAATAATGCTTTGGGCGCCAAGGGGTATAAGGGGAATGAACAGAAATAAGATAATGAATAAGCGATTTTTCATGGGTTGGCTGTTGATTATTCTCAAACGGGTAATTTAACGATAAATTCCGTTCCCTCACCTTGGTGGCTTTCCACGTCTAGTGTACCGCCGTGGCCTTTGGTGACGATGTCGTAGGCAAGACTTAATCCCAGTCCAGTACCTTGTCCGGTGGGTTTGGTGGTAAAAAAAGGTTGGAAAATTTTGTCCTGAACTTCTTCAGGAATGCCCGTGCCGTTGTCTTTTACGCGAATTTCGACCCAATTTCCTGTATTTTTCTCCGTGATAAGCTGGGTATTGACCACCACCGCAGGTTGATAATTGTTGGATAAATCTGCCCCCTTTTTTTGCTGAACGGCATAAAAGGCATTGTTGATAAGATTGAGCAAAACCCGACTTATATCTTGCGCAACAACGTTAATTTTAGGCAGATTTTCGGCGGCTTCAAGGCTAAAATCAGCATTAAAACACTTGTCTTTGGCGCGTAGCCCATGATAGGCCAAACGCAGGTATTCGTCGGCCAAGGTGTTGATATCGACCGGCTCTTTTTTTCCTGAGCCCGTGCGGGAGTGTTCGAGCATTCCCTTCACGATGGAGGATGCGCGCTTGCCGTGGTGGTTGATTTTTTGCAGATTTTGCTCAATATCTTCCAAAAGCTCCGTTTCCAGTTCATCTTCTTTTGGTGCTTCGCCTTTCGCTATTTTTTCTTCTTTTATCTCGTGCAATTCTTTCAGAAGCTCAATGCTGACTTCCGAAAAATTATTGACAAAATTTAAAGGATTTTGAATCTCATGGGCAATCCCCGCCGTTAGCTCTCCCAAAGAGGCAAGTTTTTCGGACTGAATGAGTTGGTCTTGCGTGGTTTTGAGGTGTTCGATGGATGCTTTGAGCTCGGTGGTCCGCTCGGCTACCTGCCGTTCGAGGGTTTCGTTTTGGATCGCCAAAATGTGCTGTTTTTCTTGTTCTTGCGCCAGGCTTTTGGCCGAAAGGCTTTCAAGTTCCTGAATTTTTTTACGCAATGACTGATGGGTACGGGAGTATTCACGCACCAAAGAAAATGATAAGCCGACCGGAATGCTGAAAAGCATCACAAAAATGAGCAACAGAGCGATGACAACGACAAATTCTATGTAGCCGTTTTGGGTGTTGTTAAAGCCAACAAAAGCCCCCGCAATGACAAAAAAGACAATGGCTAAGACCAGACAGCCCGCCGCCACAACTAGCGAATAAATCGGCACTTTGGCGTTGGAGTCTTTGCGGCGTTCGGCTAAGATACTTACGCGGATAAAATCTATGAAAATCAGCAGAAAAGGGGGCCATACCGCTAGTCCATAAGGTACATCTACTTCCATGGCCATGCATACCAAGCTTACCGCTATCAATATGGCCTGTATAAAGAAAAAATACCTGAAGGGTTGATGTAGGTAGTGGTAAAGCGATACGTTGATGAGGATTACGCCCAGATAAAACGTGATAAAGGTAGTCAACTCGCCGATTTGCTGATGGCTTGTACTTTGTAGCTGTGTTTCTAAGCTTTCAGCAACAAAGGCGAGCGCAAACGTAAGCATGGTAAAACCGAGCGTCAGACTAACCTTTTTTGAACGGTTTGAACGATAAAATAAAAAGTGTAAAATACTGAAAACCAGAAAAAGACCGATGCTAAAAAACAGGAAGCCAGAGGTCCGACTGGAGGTTTTGCGAATCCAAGAACCGAGGTTTTTTGTTTCAAAAACTTTAAGTGTAAACGTTTCCTGATCAGAGCCAGGGTAATAAAAATTGTTTTTTGTAAACGAAAACCGCACCGCGATGGTGTGTTGGTTGGTATCTGACAAACTGAAGGGAATAACTTTGGGGAGGGAGTAGGTCATTTCTTGGGAAGAAGCACTCACAATGCCCAAGGTATCAAGGGGTTTGCCGTCCAAATAGATTTCGGCCGCCCCTACCTGCCGAACATAGAAACATAGAGGTTTATTGACCAATAACGCGTTGAGGCGGATGGGGCGCCGCAGCCATCCGAGTTGCGCTTGGCGTATTTGGGGTAGATGATGAATGCTTCGGTCGAGCTGAATGTCTGACCATTTTTGGTCATCAAATGTAGGTTGCGCCCATTGAGGATTGTCGCCCTCGTGCCATTTCCAATGTTTACTCAAAGTGCTGCCATTTTCAGAAAACGGACGCAGCGCGGGAACTTGCTGTCCAAAAATCTGATTGCAACATAAAAGCAGGCAAGAAAGAAAGGCATACTTCATTCAAAAACGCCGTTTGAAGGTTAAAATAGGTTGTTTTTAGACAAATGTAGTGAAATACGAGGAAGATAGTTTTATGGCCCGACGGTTTATAGGATGTATAGGACTTTAGTATTTCTGAAAAAGGAGTCTGACCTTTAGTTGATAGGCAATCTCACCATAAACGTAGTGCCTTCACCTTCAGTGCTTTCCATTTCCATTTCGCCGCCGTGGCCTTTGGTGACGATGTCATAGGCCAAGGAAAGCCCCAGACCCGTCCCCTGACCCGTAGGTTTGGTGGTGAAAAAAGGCTGGAAAATTTTGGATCGCACTTCTTCGGGAATCCCTGTGCCGTTATCTCTCACCGAAATGTGTATTTCGTTTTCTATCTTTTTTGTGGTTACCCAAACGGTCGGTTCATAGTTGGCTAAGCCTAAAGTGCTTTTTTTATGAACGGCATAAAACGCGTTGTTAATCAAATTTAAAAATACCCGCCCTAAATCTTGCGGCACAACTTCTATATTGGGGAGATGAGGATCAAAATCAGTTATCAAATGGGCATTAAACGACTTGTCTTTGGCCCGTAAACCGTGATAGCTCAGCCGGAGGTACTCATCGGCAAGGGCGTTGAGGTTCGTTAGTTCTTTTTTACCAGCGCCCGCGCGCGAGTGTTGCAGCATACCCGTGACAATGCTGGCGGCGCGCTTTCCGTGGTAGTTGATTTTTTGAAGATTCTGGACAAGGTCGTTGAGAATTTCTTCCTCCAATCCTGCGTCTCGTTGGGCTTCGTCTTTGTCTCTTTCGCTTTTCAATTCTTCCACCAACTCGGCAGAGACTTCTGAAAAATTATTAACAAAGTTGAGGGGATTCTGAATTTCGTGGGCAATACCTGCCGTAAGTTCTCCCAAAGAAGCCAGTTTTTCAGATTGAATGAGTTGTTCCTGCGTGGCCTTAAGGTCGTCGAGGGCGTGTTGCAGCTCTTCCTTTTGCTGCATTATTTCGGCCGTCCGGGCTGCCACTTGCGATTCCAAGTCTAGTTTTTTGGCTTCCAGAATCCGATTGGCTTGTTCTTCTTGTTCGCGTTTGAGTCGTTCTTCTTTGAGGGCTTTATCAAAAGATTTTTGTTGATTTCGGGCCACCAATGCCAAAATAAAACTGGCCGTAAGGGCGACCCCTTTGAGCGATTCAAAAAAGTCATGGTGTTTTTTATGGAATTTTGGCGCCCAATATTCGCCCATATTATCGATTAAAAAAGCCAATCCCAAGGGCACAATCATCCATAGCAGCAAGCGGGCTGCGGAGTTTTGATTTCGTAATAAATAGGCTGGGATAGCCGCAATGACTAGTAGGAGAAAAAAAACGGGGGGGGAGATAAAATCAGTATCAGCTACTACCTCAACTGCCAGCAAACCAAATGCCGCAAAGCGTGCGTATTTGAGGCGTTGGTCCCACTCGGGGAGGCGTTCTTTGGTCTGTAAAAACTTTTGAATAAAAGGGAGTAAGAAAAAAGCAACCATGAAGGGCGTGACAAAATTCATAGCTGGAAAAAGGTTTTGAAATGATTAAGCGCCATAAAATGACACTTGCCGTTGTTTTTTCTCCAATATCTGTATTTTTGTCGAATATTGATTACTTTTTATGTCTTCAGCTTCCCTGTACCGTTCGTTAGGAGTGCGATCCGATGAAATTCGTACCGTCGGTTTGTTCTTTTTACATCATTTTTTTCTGGGTTTCGGCACCATGCTGATCTACGTATCGGCCAATGTAATCCTGCTCGAAAATCACCCTGAGAGCAGTTTGCCGCTGGCCTATATGGCGTCGGCGGTGGGTATGATGTTTATCGGAAAAGTATATACTTATTTTGAGCGCCATCTTCGGCTGAATCAGTTAGTTATCAGGGTATTGTGGGCGGTGATTGTGCTTACTGCGGTCATATTGATGTTGGTCATATTTGGCCATTCGGTCACGGCGGCAGTGGCCATTATGGTGGGTTTTCGGTCTATTTATCTGCTCACCAATCTAGAGTTTTGGGGAGTGTCGGCGGTGGTTTTTGACGTACGTCAAAGCAAACGATTGTTTGGCGTCATTAGCGCTGGCGACATGCCTGCCAAGGCACTCGGCGGGATGCTGGCGGTTTTGATTCATGGGCATACCGAACTGATATTTATGCTCGTTTTGGCATTTGGTTTCTTTTGGGCGGCCATGTATACGGCCGTTTTGACCTTTCGCTCGCATCACGTAACCACCGCGCACGGCAGCGCGGCTCCCATTCGACGGCGCCCGATGCCACGTCTAATCACCCAGTTGTTTGGCGGGAGTGAGTTGATTTTTGCCATGTGCCTCAGCCTAACCGCCGTTGCAATGATGGCCACGGGCGTTGAATACGCCTTTTTTATCAATGTTAAATATAAACTCCACAGTCAGGCCGAAGTGATGACCTACCTCGGCGGCGTGCTGACCCTGACTTATCTGTTGGCAACGTTTGTGAAGTTGGTCGTGTCGCGGCAGACCATTGACTTTTTTGGTATCAACAAAGTGCTGGCTCTGCTACCCGTGGGTGGTTTGGGGGTAGCTTTAGGATTAGGTATTATTTTCTGGCTGGAATATGATGAGTCGGTTCAATTGGTGGCTTACTGCTTTGTTTATCTGGGTTTTGAAGTAGTAAGAAGGGCGCTTTTTGATCCCGTATTTTTGGTGTTGTTTCAGCCGCTTTCTCCCCACCAACGTTTGCGTGGGCATACCCTTGCCAAGGGGTTTTATGAACCATTGGGGCTTGGATTAGGCGGGTTGATGCTCTATTTAAGTCACCATTGGTGGCAGGGAGGACAGTGGTTTTTGGTGGAAGAAATTGTGGTGGGGGCGGTTTTTGCGCTTTGGTTTTTGCGGCGTACCTATCTTCAGTACGTGGCAACCTTGCAGGAAGCGCTCGGTAAACGATTTGTAGCTGCTGAAGATTTGGCTGTTCCAGATGAGGCCATCAAAGCGGTGTTGAAGAATCTTCGCAGCGATAAACCCAAAGAAGTCATCAATGCGGTAGAATGGCTGAGCAGCACGCACGCGCATGGGGTTCCGCACACTAAATTGCAAGATTACATCACCGAACTGTTTACCCACCGCGACGACCGGGTACGGTTGGTGGCTCTCGAAGCCGTCGATAAATTGGGATTGGAGCTAAAGCCAGCTCAATTACGGAAGTTGACTGTGGAAGATTCTTCGCCGCTAATCCAGGAAGTTGCCGCGCGGATTGTGAGTAAAAATTCACCAACAATTGGCAACGAGTTGTTATATACGCCCGATATGGCAGTTCGGAAGGGTGCTATTTTGGGGCTAATGACTAGGGATTCAAACCACGCGTTTGCCCTGACGGCGCTGGAAGCCATGCGCCAGAATTCTAACGCTAATAGCCAACTGGCAACTCTGACAATTGTGCGTTCTCTGAAATTGACGCGATACATTGACTTTGTTAAAGCGTCTTTTGAACATCCTGATGCAGAGGTTGTGCGGGCGGCCATCGAGACCGCGGGGGTATTGCCGAGTGCGTTATTGAGCGCACAACTGGTAGATTTTCTGTCGGAAAAGACCTACTGGCGTTTGGCAGGCAAGAGTCTGGCCAGTGTAGAAAAAGAAGCGTTGCCGCTATTGACCAAACGACTCACAAAAATTACGTCTCCCGATTTGGAACGTCGCATTGTGGCGGTGTGTGCCCAAATGCAGTCCAAAGAAGCCTATCAATTATTGTTACAATTGCTTCAACGCCCGCATGTTTCGGTTCGGACCGCCGCCTTACATGCCTTACGAAATTTTGATACTTCCAAAGAGGCATCATTGTTTGAAAAACTACTTCAGGAAGAACTTTTGCTGGCGCAGCGCCTACTTCACGGACAGGCTGAACCCATTGAGGCCGATCTCAAAAATAGCCTTATGTATGAACAAGAGGTGACGATTCAGCGTATTTTTGGTCTTTTGATGCAGCTCTATGACCCAGATTTGATTGCCAGTACCCAAAACAGCGTGCTTCACAGCTCGCGTGAGCGGCGCGCCAATTCGCTTGAATTACTCGAAAATAGCGTGCCCCGTCAGGTGTACGGGAGTTTGCACGCGTTGCTCGATGATGTGTCGGATGCGGAGAAAATCAACCGAATTGATGTTCAAATGGGGGTGTTTTCAGCGAAAGATTCCATTAAAGATTATATTCTTCAACAAGGGGCGCGGTACTTTACGGACTGGACCATTCGCCTTACCCTGCGTGGCGTGTCGCCTGCTCAATTATTCAATTATCCCGATCTACAACTCATGAGTCATTCATCTGCCACCGCCAAAGTCTCTATTACGGAGCGTGTTTTGGTCTTAAAAAATACCGATCTTTTTGCCGAAACCCCCGAAAACGTATTGAGTAGTATTGCGCCCATTATGAAGGAAGTAAACTACCTCGAAGGGCAGACCATTTTTGAAAAAGGCGATTTAGGTACGAGTATGTTTGTGATTTATGAGGGCGAAGTGGGCATTTACGACGGGCAGGTACAACTGGCTACTTTTGGCAGGGGCGATGTGTTTGGGGAGTTGGCATTGCTGGATGCCGAACCGCGCTCGGCGGCGGTGGTTGCACTCTCTGATGTCCAACTTTTTAGGGTAGACCAAGCTGATTTTTATGACCTTATGGATGAGCGTGGCGAAGTATTGCGAAACATCATCCGGATTTTGTGTCAGCGTATTCGCAACCAAAATACCAAGCTGAGAATGATGGCGGCAAAGTAAGTGCTATTTTTCACCATATAAGACATCATATGGTGAAAAATAGAAAGTAGGGTTTCACAGATTAGAAAAGAAAACCTTTAACGGGTTCGAGTTTTACGGGCAAATCGGTCTCGCCCAATTGCTCCTTCAAATCGCGCTCAATGGTGTTGCATAGGGCAGTCATCGGAACGTCTTGAATTCCGTTTTCGAAAGGGGCCTCGTTGATTTCTCCCACGCGATTCATGACCGAAAACACAAAGCAAAGAATAAAACTTACAGGGGCAACCATGTAATCAACCTCCATTTTTTTTAAATCACTCACCAAACAAATGGGAAGGACAAAAATGAAAGTATACAAAAAGAGCCGCGTAAAATAGTGATAATTGCGCGGTAAGGGCGTGTTTTTGATGCGTTCGCAAGCACCCTGCCAGTTGTTGAAGGTGGCTAAATTGGGCTCCATCGTAAAATTGTCAACAATATCTAGCGAGCCAGTTCTCATGCCTTCTCTCAGTCGAATTCCCTGCGTGTTGAGGAGGATGTTAGGCTTGTTTTGGGCCTTTAAGAAAGCCTCAAATTCCTCTGGACTGAGTAAATGTTGTAACTCACCCCACAGAGTTTGACGTCTCAAATGAAGGCGTAGGGCGTGGGCAAAGGCAATCTGACGATGCACCATTTCTTTTTTGTAAGCTTGGGCGGCTTCTGGGCTTATTTTGCCGAGGGCGGTTGCGTTGTCGGCGTTGGCGATTACCTGCCGGGCAAAAATCCGACTGTTATTGATGATTCCACCCCAAATGGTCCGGGCTTCCCACCAGCGTGCATAAGCACTTTGGTTTCGAAACGCAATAAAAATAGCCAGTGCCGAGCCTAAAATAGCTGCAACACTAAATGGAAGCACAACTTCAATAGCACCGTATTTATGTAGGAGCCAAATAATAATTGAGACAATGAGGGTAATGCCTGTTTCGTAACGAATGTTCCAGAATACAATGCGGAGGTCAAAGTTTTTCCTGAGAATCATGGGGTTGAGCGAGATGGTTTTGGTGAAAGGTTGTCTGATTTACTTTCTCAAGTACGTCATTTTTATGCGCGTAAAGGTATTAAAGCTTGGTCGATAATCCTTCCTAGATGGGCAATTCTACGTAAAAAATGACTTTTAGGGGATGTTTTAAGCGCCATAAAGGGGCGTCAGGCTACCCCAATAACCCCAACAAATCCTCTCTCGAAAACGACTTGAGAATGGATTCATCAGATTTCAGTAAGTTTTCCGCTAATTTGGTTTTTGATTCCTGCAGTTTCACGACTTTTTCCTCAATCGTGTTGGGACAAATCAGCCTTACCGCAATAACATTTTTGGTTTGACCAATGCGGTAACTGCGGTCAATCGCCTGATTTTCCACGGAAGGGTTCCACCAAGGGTCCACGAGGTATACGTAGTCAGCTTCGGTCAAATTGAGTCCCGTACCGCCCGCTTTCAAACTGATGAGAAACACGCGCACATTTTCGTTGTTTTGAAATTCGTTCACTTTGGCGGCACGGTTTTTAGTTTGTCCAGTGAGGTACTCGAAGGCAATATCCTTGGCTTCCAGCTCTTTTTTTATCAAATCAAGCATCGATACAAATTGTGAAAATACCAAGATTTTGTGTTGAGATGATTTATTCTCAATTTGCTCAATCAGTACCTCAATTTTTGCCGAATGGTTGCCCTTAAATTCTTCGTCTTTTAGCAGCGCTGGCGAATTGCAAATCTGACGTAATTTGGTCAGGCCCGTCAGCACGTGCATACTGCTGCGGGTGAGGTCGTCTTGGGTTTTGCCCAAAATATACTCCCGCAATTCTTTCTCGCAAGCATCATAAACCTTACGTTGCTCTTCGCCCATTTCGCAGTAAATTACCATTTCTGTTTTGTCGGGAAGTTCGGTGGCTACCTGTTTTTTGGTTCTTCGGAGTATAAAAGGCTCAATACGTCTTTGCAGTTCATTGGACCTTTTGCGGTCTTCAAACTTGTCGATGGGCATCGAATAAATGGCCTTAAAATATTGCTTGCTGCCTAGCAGTCCTGGGCAAGCAAAAGAAAGTTGCCCAAAAATATCAAAGGTGTTGTTTTCAATCGGAGTGCCCGTAAGTACCACTTTATTGCGAGATTGTAGCATCCTGACGGCTTTATAACGCTGCGATTCAGGGTTTTTGATGGCCTGCGATTCGTCCAAAAAAATGTAATTGAATCGATATGATTTCAGAAAGTGAATATCAGACAGCACCATGCCGTAGGTCGTCAAAATCACTTCGTAGCGGTCAAACTCGCTGACAGATTTTAGTCGGTTGGGGCCATAATGTGTAAACAATCGCATAGACGGCGCAAATTTGGCGACCTCATTCTGCCAGTTGAAAAGCAACGACGTAGGCACCACAATCAGGTTGGTGGTGTGGGGGTGCTTGGTGCGTTGCAAAAGAATGAAAGCAATGATTTGGATGGTTTTTCCCAAGCCCATGTCGTCGGCCAAACACGCACCGAAATTATGCTCGTCCAGAAAATTCAACCAGTTGAGTCCCTGCCGCTGATAGTCGCGTAGGGTGGCATTAAGTTCCTGAGGTACAGGTACTTCTTTTAGGTTTTTGAGAGAGGCAAATTTTGTCGAATAAAAAGCCAGCTCGTCTTTTACTTCTTGGCTCAACGATTCATTTTCAAAGAGTTGGTCAATTTGCGTAAAATTGTTCTTCGGAATTTTTAGCACTTCTTCTTCTACTTCGCCCGCCTGAAAATAAGCGGCGATTTTCTTCATCCATTCTTCGGGCAAAATGCCCATTGTACCGTCGTCGAGTTGCACAAATTTGCTTTTATTACGAATGGATTTATGCAATTGTTTTAGCGACGCTTTTTGCTTGCCGTACTTGATTTCGAGCGATGTATCAAACCAATCGGTTCCACTCACGACGCTGATAGAAACCTGCGCTTTGTGCTGATTGAGGCGGTTGTTTGTTAATTCATTGAATCCTAAAATGGTAATATTCTCATTTCGCCACGCTTGGAAAGCCTCCAAAAACCAATCATCGTTTAAGAACCGATTTTTGTGCAGATAGAAATAATCCATTTCCTGAAGTTGCTCTTGAAAATCAGGATGTTGTTGTACGATCACCGCCGTAAACTGAATTTCTAGCTCCTCGTCTCGCTCAATCTGAAAGACATTGCCGTTTTGGTCTGTATCATAAATTTGTTTGCGAGACGAAACGGGAATCTCAATGCTACCGTATTTGACCACGGGCGTAAGCACTACGTAATTGTTGCGGTCTGATAAATAAATGATTTTTTCAATGCTACTTTCGGCCTCACGTTCAGTGAGTTGCTTTTGCGTGGCGGGACGGAGGTAGGCGTAGCGGATGCTGATTTGATGTTCGAGTTCGGCAAGAATGGTCTCCTTAAACTCATCGTATTTTGAGGCATGAATGAGTAAGATGGGGTTGCTCTTTTTGAAAAACTGAATCACGCGGAGCACATTGGGGTTGCTGACCAAATACAACGTTTCGCCGATGTGGACAAAATAATCGTATTTTAGGGTCAGGTTTTTCAACGGATAAGCCTTATCATTCACGAC
>JAIXPV010000459.1 GCA_027486105.1 Runella sp.
CTTCCGATTTTGTTTCGCTTTGATGCCGAGCAGGTGCATCATTTTGTGTGCGGAACCCTTCAATTCTTGTTTAAAATTCCTGGAGTACCATTTTTGTTCAGGCAGTTGTTTACTTACGAAGACCCTTCTCTTGAGCGAGAAGTGTTTGGCCTGAAGTTTAAAAACCCTGTAGGCTTGGCCGCAGGATTTGACAAAAATGCGGAGTTGGTGGAAGAGATGGCGTGTTTGGGCTTTGGTTTTGTAGAAATCGGCACCGTAACGCCCTTGGCCCAACTCGGAAACGATAAACCAAGGTTGTTTCGCTTGAAGCCCGACCGGGCGCTTATCAACCGCATGGGGTTCAATAATCAGGGAGCGGCTGCTGCGGCTAAGCGACTTCGTGGACGTAAAACCAACATCCTGATTGGGGGTAATATTGGCAAAAATAAGCTGACACCCAACGAAAATGCCCTCGACGATTACCTCAAATGTTTTGATGAACTTTACGATACCGTTGATTATTTTGTGGTGAATGTAAGCTCGCCCAATACGCGTGGCCTGCGCGATTTGCAAGAAAAAGAGCCTTTGACCAAGATTTTATTGGCCTTGAAGAAAAGAAGTCAAGAATTGGAAAATCGGCAATCAGCAGCCACCACAAAGGGACCTAAACCCATTCTTCTTAAAATTGCTCCCGACTTGACGGATAGCCAATTAGACGATATCATTGAGATTGTCACTACGTCAAAAATTGAGGGTGTTATTGCCACCAATACGACCATCAGTCGCGCAGATTTGGCAACCGATGGCGAAATTGTAAAAAAAATCGGAGCAGGAGGGCTAAGCGGAGCCCCATTGACACATCGTTCGACCGAAGTTATTCGTTATATTTGCGAGAAGTCAAATCACTCCTTTCCCGTCATTGGCGTAGGAGGGATTGGTTCACCCGAAGAAGCCCGCGAAAAATTGGATGCAGGAGCTAGTTTAGTGCAGATTTACACGGGCTTTATTTATGAAGGACCGGCCTTGGCCAAGCGGATTTGTAAATCCTTGAAATAGAGCTTCAATTTTACCCCATAAAAAGCGCTTGCGCACGAATACCCCTACTTGAATCCATCATCTTGGATGATGCAGGGAACCCGTACGCACCAGCTGTCTTCGTTTTGATCGGTTTTTGATAGTTGCGCTCATTAACGATTCATTGATAAACATTAACCTTTTTTCATAGATGGCTAAGAATGTTATTCCTTCAACGCCCCAAAAGCGTGAGCGAAAAAGCACTGCTGGCAGCGACATGGGGCAATCGAAATCTCCCTTTATGCCAACGCCTTCAGATCCGCGCAAACAAAAAATGTGGGGTTGGGCATTGGTGTTTTTGTCGCTGTACATGCTGGGAGCTTTTGTCTGGTATCTATTTACGGGGGCAGCCGACCAAAGCGTGGTGGATTCTGCCTTTACAACCAAATTTCGCGTCTCTTCCCGAGAAACTCAAAACGGAATGGGCTTTTTTGGCCTGTTGCTTTCCCACTTTTTTATCTTCCGTTGGTTTGGGGTAGCGGCCCTAGGGTTTCCGTTTTTGCTGTTTTTGATTGGTTTTAAAATTGCGCAAAAGCGTGAATTATTGCCACTCCAACGCACCACGCAACTCACCTTAGTATACATTTTTTTGCTTAGTCTGTTTTTCGGATTTCTCGTTTTAAAAACGGATTCGGTGCGTTCGATGAGTTTCCTCTGCGGTGGAATCGGCTACGAAATCAACAGTTTACTGGATCACTACATCGGCTGGGGCAGCTTCTTTGTGGTCTTGGGGGGCTTCGGAACGGTGCTGGTGTATTTTCACGGTATTAATTCTTTCGATGAATTGGCCGACCGTTTTGAGAACCCCATCAAAAGAAGGGCAAGACCTGTTGATTTGGAAGTGGTTTCTGAAGAAGATAAATATCCTGAACCAACTCTAGAAGATAACGACGAAAACGTAATGGCACCCGCCGTTGCATTGCCTAAAAAAGAAACCGTGACCGTCGAAACAGAAAAAGCGCAAACGATTGAATTGAACGGAAACCTACCCAACGGAAAAGCAGCGGCCAAACCGGTCTCTGGCGGGTTGACGCTGATTGTTGAAAATGCGGATGAGATGACAGATGAGAAAAGCCCAGCTGATGAGATACCCGTTTCAGGAACGACCACAAAAATTCCTGTAGTACCCTTTGCGAATGCTGACCATTTAGCCAACGACTTGGTGGCCGAGCACGGGCCCTATGATCCAACGCTTGATTTACCTAATTACCAATTCCCAACGCTTGACTTGTTACATAATCGTGGTGAAGGTAGTTCAAAAGTAACGGCCGAAGAGTTGGAAGCCAACAAAGACCGGATTGTGGAAACGCTGGGTAACTATGGTATCAGCATTGCTAGCATCAAGGCAACGATTGGACCGACCGTTACGCTGTACGAGATTATTCCAGAAGCAGGTGTACGTATTTCCAAAATTAAAAGTTTAGAAGATGATATTGCTTTGAGTTTGGCGGCGTTGGGGATTCGTATCATTGCGCCCATGCCAGGCAAAGGTACCATCGGAATTGAGGTGCCCAACAAAAACCGGGAAATGGTCTCTATTCGGTCGGTATTGGCGAGCAAGAAATTTCAAGAAAGTACGTTTGATTTGCCCGTTGCCTTGGGAAAAACCATTTCAAACGAGTTTTTTATCACAGATTTGGCCAAAATGCCTCACTTATTAATGGCGGGTGCTACGGGGCAGGGAAAATCAGTTGGGTTGAATGTATTGTTGGCTTCGTTGATTTATAAAAAACACCCCGCGTTGCTCAAATTTGTACTGGTCGACCCCAAAAAGGTGGAATTGACCTTGTTTAACAAAATAGAACGGCATTTTTTAGCCAAGCTTCCCAATAGCGAAGAAGCCATCATTACAGATACCAAAAAAGTGGTTCATACGCTCAATTCACTCTGTATTGAGATGGATAATCGCTACAATTTGTTGAAAGAAGCGGGTGTTCGTAACGTCAAAGAGTATAACGCCAAGTTTACGCAACGGCAGTTGAGCCCTGAGCGCGGGCATTGTTTTCTACCTTATATTGTGCTGGTTATCGACGAGTTGGCTGATTTGATGATGACCGCTGGCAAAGAAGTAGAGCAGCCTATTGCACGTTTGGCGCAGTTGGCACGGGCCATCGGAATTCACTTGGTGGTTGCGACACAACGGCCTTCTGTCAACGTGATTACGGGTTTGATTAAAGCCAACTTCCCAGCGCGTTTGTCTTTTAGAGTTACCTCAAAAATAGATTCGCGCACCATTTTGGACACGGGGGGGGCCGAGCAGCTGGTCGGAATGGGAGATATGCTCCTTTCGTCGGGCTCCGACATGATTCGTTTACAATGTGCATTTGCCGATACCGACGAAATTGATGAAGTGTGTGATTTTATAGGAAACCAACGGGGGTATCCGTCGGCCTACAACTTGCCCGAATTCAGCGGAGATGATGACGAAACCGACCGCGAAGCCGTTGACTTGGCCGACCGCGATTCGATGTTTGATGAAGCTGCGCGGGTTATCGTTATCAGTCAACAGGGAAGCACATCGTTGATTCAGCGCAAGCTTAAATTAGGCTACAACCGCGCTGGGCGCATCATGGACCAACTGGAAGCAGCGGGGATTGTGGGGCCTTTCGAGGGTAGCAAAGCACGTGAAGTACTCATCACCGACATTGCATCGTTGGAACAAATGCTTAAAAACTTTTAATCGACGAAAGAATAAACCGGCCTTTGACGATTTCATCGGATGCCACGTAGCTGTTTGTAAAGGTTTTGTCGCTTGTTAACAGACTTGTGGTAACTTTGCAACGTATATTTTGTTATTACGGTACAGTTTTAAACCATCAAAAGGAAAAACTGTCTAAAAAGAGTAATTAAACCTAAGAAAATGAGAAACTTTTTGGTTATAGCATCGCTTTTTGCGACTACGCTCCTCCAAGCCCAAAATGACAAACGTGCTACCGCTATCTTAGACGCGATGAGCAATAAGTACAAAACAATGACCTCGTTCAAGGTTGCCTTCACGTATACCAATGAAGGCTCCAAAGAAACCCTGAAAGGCGATGCAACGGTCAAAGGAACAAAGTTTCGGTTGAAAATGGCTGGCCAAGAAATTTTCAATGACGGAAAGGTGATGACCACCTACATCAAAGAGAGCAACGAAGCGACTATCAATACCTACGACCCTAAAGAAGTGGGCGACATTGACCCTACGAAGGTGTATACCATCTACAAAAAAGGCTACAAATACGTTTTCATTGAGGAAGTGACCGAAAGCGGCCGCGTGTATGAAGTAGTAGAACTCTCGCCCGAAAAGAAAGAAAGCAAGGTGTCTAAAGTCCAGATTAAAGTGGATAAAAAAGACAAATCTGTCAGAAGTTGGAAAGTAATCCAGCGCAGCGGACAGCGCCTGACGTTCAAAGTAGATAAGCTTACGCCCAACATAAAGGTGGAAGATAAATTCTTCGCTTTTGACCCTGCCCAATTCAAAGGGGTAGAAGTAATTGACCTTCGATAATCATCTAAAATCGAAATTACTTCTTATAAAAATGACATCGGGGAGTTATTTCAACTTCCCGATGCCTCCGTCTACGCCAATTATTTGCCCTGTTATCCAGCTTGATTCGTCAGAAAGCAGCCATTTAGCGGCCGATGCAATGTCATCAGGGGTGCCAATGCGTCCCAGGGGATGCCGCTTGGCGGATGCTTCCCGTTTTTCATCGCTCGAAAGCAAACTACTCGCCAAAGGCGTATCGGTGAGCGATGGAGCCAAAGCATTGCAGCGAATTTTGACCGTTGCAAATTCTGCCGCTAACGAACGCGTGAGCCCTTCAATGGCACCTTTGGAAGTAGCGATTGATGCATGAAATCCCATACCCGTCTGCACCGCTACCGTGCTGAAAAGCACAATAGATGCGCCGTTTGCTTTGCGTAATCTACCCAAGTTGGCTTGTAAAACGGCCACTGCCCCCAACACATTGATTTGGAAATCGGCTTGAAAATCGGCCGTCGAAAAGCGCTGAAAGGGCCTGAGTGAAATCGTGCCTGGAGCGTACACAATTCCGTGGAGTGTGTCGGGCAGGGCATCAAAAATGCCGTTAACAGGTTGGGTTACGTCCCACGTGATATGCTGACTTTTAAGGTTTTCGGGGTTTGTACGTGAAGCGGTAAAAAGTACGGCTCCTTCGGCTTCCAATGTTTTGGCAAGCGTGTAGCCAACTCCTGAACTCGCTCCAACAATCAAAATATTTTTTCCCTGAAATGACATAGTAAGTTTACGTTTGTCATTTTAACCAAATATGTACGAAGAGTGTTTAAAAGACTGCTGCGAAAAAGTTTGATTTCGGGACGCTATCCATCCCGAAATTGTATCAAATACTTGTTTTGTGAGCAAAACGGCGCTTCCGAATTTACGGTTTTCGGGCCGGTAGCCGCAGGAAGCCGCATTGCCAGATACGTGTATACCAACGACCATGAATCGGCCCTGATGCTCAATCCATATCGGTGAGCCGCTGTTGCGTTGGGTTGTGGTAAAGGAGTGGATAAGACAGTGTTTGGTAACCTCAATAACCCGACCCTCTTCCCGCCACATCTCAAAGTCAGCCTTGTCGATGGGATAACCTGCGATGTGAATGGGGTTGTTTTCAGTTAAATTTTCGGCGACCAAATAGTTCTCGTTCCAATCAAAATGCCCTCCCATCTGTTGATAAACGGCATCAGATTCAAGCACTATGACGCCAAAATCGTCTTTAACGTAACAATTGGGATTGTTATAGTCAGGAATTGAGTGGATTTTAAACGTGAAAGGGGGAATATCTACCCAATAGATATGCGGTGGCAACACGGCATTGATGAAGGGATAGACCTTAAAATGACTGATGCGTGATTCTGTTTCATTGAGCGAATGTCCCGCAGTAACGATGATATTTTTGTCAACCAAAAAGCCCGTTGATCGACTGACGTAGGGCAGAGGATTTCCTTCAAAGTCAACACGAAAAATTTCTAAAAGGCATATATATCGGTAGGGAGCAAACCCCGAATTTTCAACCCGTAAACGATTCATAATTGTAAAGTATTTGCCGCAAAGTGAGGCAAACAGATTAGTGAACTGATA
>JAIXPV010000086.1 GCA_027486105.1 Runella sp.
GAAATCCTGCAAAACGAACACATCGACTTGGTGGTCTTGGCGGGTTTTATGATGTTGATACCCGAAGCAATGGTGCACGCCTTTCCCAACAAAATCGTCAATATTCACCCTGCCTTACTGCCCAAATACGGCGGCAAAGGCATGTACGGGCATTTTGTCCACGAAGCAGTGGTAGCGGCACAAGAACCTGAGTCTGGTATTTCAATCCATTACGTCAATGAGCGGTACGACGAAGGCGACATTATTTTTCAGGCCACTTGCCCCGTAGCCCTTACCGATACGCCAGAAGACGTAGCGCGCAAGGTGCAAGTGCTGGAGCATCAACATTATCCAGAAGTGGTGGAAAAATTATTACAAACTTCTACCAAGTAACATACATCTCTTCGCCCCAGTAATAGGAGTGAAAAAGAAGATTTTTCAAAAAAGAGGTTAGCATTTAGACTCAAAAAGCACTGCTTCCTTCTCGGAATAGCGCTTTTTGAGTTTACTCACAGAGATAGTTTCTGCCGCTATCGTTTGGTAATCACCATTTCTACCCGTCTGTTTTTCTCGCACGGGCTAGGTTTACAGACCAGCCGCGTATCGCCGTAGCCTTTGGTGGCAATGCGTGCCGAGCTTACCCCTTTTCGAATCAGATACTCGCGTACGGCATTGACCCGGTCGCGGGAAAGAATCAGATTCTTTTCTGCATCTCCGATTTTATCCGTATGTCCTTCCAAACGAATTTCAACGCTAGGGTTAGCTTTCATCCATTCTGCCACTTGGTCGAGTTCCTTATGAGAACTTTCCAACAAATCTGACTTGGTCAATTCAAAATACAGATTATCCATAACCATCGGTTTATTGATGAGCGCGGCATCGTAGGGCGTAGATGTTGGGGCAGGCTTAGGGGAGGACTTAGTTTCGGGCTCTACTTTCTTTTCAGGTTTGGGTGCCCGCTCTTTTTTGGGTTTGCGTTCCCGCTTTGGCTTCGGTTCTTTTTTGGGCTTTTCCCGTTTTACTTGGGGCTCTGGCTTAGAAGTAGCCTCTTTCCGTTCGCGAGAAATAGTCTTTCGTTTGGAAACAAAAGCAATGGGCAATTTTACATTAAACATCAAAACCCGCTGCGATACGTTGGTATTACTTACTCCCACGGTCAGATTATCCCGATAAAAAGTGGTTTCGGCCTGAATAACACTTTGTAAAGGATGATAATAGGCAATGCTAAACTCAATCCCGCTGTTTTCGCCATACACCATTCCAATTTCAGGAACAATGAGTGGAACTCCTTTTTGCAAGTTATAGGTTTTGGTACGATTGCCCGTACCACCTTCGATGTATCCACCCGTCAATTCATCCATTTTTTCGCGGCCCTCGGCAGTATTTCGATAAAATAGGGTTGAATAATACCCTCCCAACTGAAAGTAGGTTCCAGCCCATTCTTTCATCCAAGTACGACGCAACATTAAACCAGTTCGTAGATAATTAAAATTCCATACTGTTGAAACCAAATTATGGCCCTTGTACTCAAAATTGAACGGATGGTTCAGTTTAAAAACCTGCCGTTGCCAAGCGGTACTCAGGCCAATAGACCAGCGATTGTCAGAGCGCCGGTCTTTCCAACGATAATATGTCTCAAAGCCCCAGAGGCTTGTTCGGTAGTTGCGGGTGTAGGTTGTGCCATCACTCTTGACCAACTCCCCCCGATACGACGAAACCCAGGCATTGGAGGGGGCTTCAGTACCGCTCAATAGCGTGATTCGGGAGGGAATAACCAACCCGATACCGTACAACGGCGCCACCACCCAATCCCGTTGGCGGGTATAATTTTGCGCCGTTACGGAAAAAGCAAAAGTGCTTATTCCTACAATCAGGGTTAAAAACTTTAGCGTAAACGTTTTCATGACATTAGAATTTACGTTAAAGTTATAAAGCAGAAAGCCGCTTACCAAAAGGCAGGCGGCTTTCTTAATTATCTACTTATTAAACGGTTATTAGTTTGTTAGGGCGTGTTTTGCAACCCACAAATGCAAGTAGTTCTGTGTGTCTGACGGTTTTGAACCATCTGACACACAGCAAATTTTAAAATATATATTTATTCTCGGCAATCATGGCATCAGCAATACGACGGCGCGCATTTTTGGTGTTCATGGGTTCAATTTTAGTGAACCGCTTCAAGCCCATCAGCATCACACGCAACTCATCGCCTTCGGCAAAGCCCATGATGGCAGACTTACCAGCGCTGTTGATCTTCTCCACAGCTTCGTGCAGGTAGC
Organism: Runella sp.; assembly: GCA_027486105.1. Lineage (GTDB taxonomy): Bacteria > Bacteroidota > Bacteroidia > Cytophagales > Spirosomataceae > Runella. The sequence continues at coordinate 2,256 of JAIXPV010000086.1, forward strand.
ACATTGCCAAATCTTTTTGCAAAGCACAGGCGGCTTCGCCCTTCATGCCAATGAGTTTTTCGGTACGTAAAACTGCTGATTCAGCCGCGTAAATTTCGATAGCCATGTCGGCCACGTTCATCAGGATTTCCTGCTCTTCCGAGAGTTTCATCATAAATTTCTGCACCGCCGCACCTGCTACCATCAGGGCCGCTTTCTTTAGATTTTTGATGACTTTCTTTTCTGCGGCAAACGGAGTTTCGTCGTCGCTCACGCTAAAATCAGGAATAGACATGATTTCTTTGCCCACCGCCATGGCTGGCCCCATCAGATCAATTTCACCTTTCATGGCGCGTTTTAGCAACATATCGACCGTCAACATGCGGTTGATTTCGTTGGTGCCTTCAAAGATCCGGTTGATACGGGCATCGCGGTAGGCGCGGTCCATGGGCGCATCGGCCGAAAAGCCCATGCCGCCGTACACCTGCACACCTTCATCGACCACATAATCAAGCACTTCTGAACCGTGAACTTTCATCATGGCACACTCGATGGCAAACTGCTCCAAGGCTTTCAGTTTTGCTTCGGCATCCGACAAACCTTTTTCTTTCAGGTCAGCAATGGCATCGTCAATGTTCTGACCAGCCCTGTAGGAAGCTGATTCTGAAGCGTATAGCTTCACGGCCATTTCGGCCAATTTATACTTAATCGCTCCAAACGTGCTGATTGAAACACCAAATTGTTTGCGTTCGTTGGCGTACTGAATGGCCTGGGTAGTCACCTGCTTAGCACCTCCCACGGCAGCAACGGCCAATTTGATACGACCGATGTTAAGAATATTTACCGCAATCTTAAAACCGTTGCCACGATCAGAAAGCATATTTTCAACTGGTACATGACAGTCGTTGAAGAAAATCTGACGCGTGTCGGAGCCTTTGATACCCATTTTATGCTCGGGCTCGTTCATGGTGATACCTCCGTAGGTTTTTTCTACGATGAACGCTGTCAGGTTTTTATCGGTTTTTCCGCCTTCGTCAATCTTGGCAAAAACGATGAACACATCGGCAAAACCGCCGTTGGTTATCCACATTTTTTGCCCGTTCAATATATAACTTTTGCCATCTTCGCTCAATACCGCTTTGGTTTTACCCGAGTTGGCATCCGAACCTGAATCAGGCTCAGTAAGGCAATAAGCGGCTTTCCACTCACCCGAAGCAAGTTTGGGCAGGTATTGAGATTTTTGGTCTTCGTTTCCGTAGTATAAGATAGGCAACGTTCCGATGCCCGTGTGCGCCGAAAATGCTACCGAGAAAGAATTCCCCGCTCCTGTGGCTTCTGCCACGAGCATCGAAGTATTAAAACTCATTCCAAAACCGCCGTATTCTTCAGGAACAGCCGTACCCAAAAGCCCTAACTCACCAGCTTTGTCCATCAATGATGACATTAACTCGGGCGATTTGGCTTTGTCTATTTCTTCCACACGCGGCCAAATTTCAGTAGCCAAAAAATCACGGCACGATTGAGCAATCATCAACTGCTCTTCGGTAAACTCTTCGGGAATAAATACTTGAGAAGCGTCGGTGTCTTTAATCAGGAATTCTCCTCCTTTAATACCGGCACGATTGTCTACTGCTATCATGGTCTTTAGGAATTTTGTTATTGTTCTGCTTGTGTACAAAATTAGAAGAAACAAAAATAGTATGCAAGCATACTATTAAAAAATTTTATACGCAGAATAGTTATGTTTGCAGAAAATTTGTGAATGCTTTTATCCCAGCAGAAAGGCATCAGCGTAAATATGACCGAAACACTCACCCTATCGCCCGAAGTACTTGCCAAATACGAAATTGTGATTGGCCTAGAAGTACATTGCCAATTGCAGACCAACACCAAAATTTTTGCGTCTGACGCCAATCAATTTGGCAGTGAACCCAATACCAACATCAGCGTGATTACACTGGCACATCCGGGCATCTTGCCCAAGTTGAACAAAAAAGCCGTTGAGTATGCCGTGCGTATGGGCTTGGCATGTGGGTGTTCTATTACTAGGAATACGATTTTTGACCGCAAAAACTATTTTTATCCCGATCTACCCAAAGGTTATCAGCTTTCGCAGGATAAATTCCCGATTTGTGTCGGCGGTCAAATTCCCGTGACGTACAAAGATAAATACGGAAAAACGGTCGAGAAAGCGGTGCAAATTCACCATATCCACCTAGAAGAAGACGCTGGCAAGTCAGTCCATGATAGTGCTTTGACCGATACTTTGTTAGATTATAACCGCGCTGGTACCCCCCTCATCGAGATGGTGACCGACCCCTGCATTGGTTCTGCGGAAGAAGCTGGCGCTTTTTTGACCGCCGTTCGGCAGTTGGTACGGTTTATTGATATCTGCGACGGCAACATGGAAGAAGGCTCTCTACGCTGTGACCTCAACGTTTCGGTTCGTTTGAAGGGGGCGCTGGCCTTGGGAACGAAGGTAGAAGTGAAAAATATGAACTCCATTCGGAACGTGATGAAGGCCGTAGAAACGGAGTACCGCCGGCAGGTGGAAATGGTAGAAAATGGGGAAACAATTTTGCAAGAAACGCGCATGTTTGACCCAGAAACGGGCGAAACCTCAGGGATGCGGGTGAAAGAAACCATGAACGATTACCGTTATTTTCCCGAGCCCGACTTGGCCCCAGTATTTATTTCGGACGCATGGATGGCCAAAATTCAGGACGAAATGCCGCCGCTGCCGCGTCAATTATTTGAGAAATTTACCACAAAATACGGTCTCTCGGCAGGCCACGCAACTACACTGACCGACACCAAAGAGGTAGCTTGGTATTTTGAAGAATTGAGTGCCAAGGCCCAAAATTACCAAGCGGCTGCCAATTGGGTTTTAGGGCCTGTCAAAACGTATTTAAACGAAAATTCTGATAAGACTGCCGACCAGTTTCCACTTTCTCCTGCTCAATTGGCAGAAATAATTAAATTGGTAGAAAGCAATCAAGTAAGCCACACGACGGCTTCACAGAAGCTCTTGCCAATCTTACTCGAAAATCCAACGCAAAATCCGCTAGAAGTAGCCAAACAAAACAATTGGCTTCAAAACAGTGACGCCAGTGCTTTGGAAGGCATCGTCGATGAAGTTTTGGCCGCGATGGCCGACAAAGTACAGGAATTCAAAAAAGGCAAAAAAGGCCTGATGGGCTTGTTTGTGGGCGAAGTCATGAAAAAATCCAAAGGCAGCGCCGACCCAAAAGTGGTCAATCAGTTATTGGGCAAGAAACTCGGGTAAAGCCGTATTTTTTCTTCTTGGAGAAAATCATTTCTCAACTACCATCAAAAATAATAGTCGGCTCACACCGACTATTATTTTTGATACCAAAATCGCGTTATGCGTTCTTCACCAAATCTACCAGTGTTTCTATCCAGATGGGGCTGTCGTTGAGGCTTTCAACGAGTTGCCAATGTTTTCCACCCGATTCTTCAAACAACTCTTTGTATTCTTCGCCTACTTCAATGGTAGTTTCGAGACAATCGGACACAAATGCGGGCGAAAATGCCAATACACTTTTGATTCCCTTACTTGCCAATTCTTTGATTGTATCCTCGGTGTAGGGTTGTACCCAGGGCGTTTTACCGAGGCGCGACTGAAAACTGGTCACGTATTTCCCTTCTGGAATATTCAGCGCTTTGACCAATAAACGCGTGGTTTCAAAACACTGCGCCCGGTAACAATGCTGATTCATGGCCGTAAGCGAGCCGCAACATTCGCCCAAGCGACACACCTTGCCAGTTACATCTCCTTTGCTGATCTGACGCTCGGGCAATCCGTGGTAGCTAAACAAGAAATAATCAAATTCATGCTCTGCCATGTATTTTTGGGCATTCTGCACAAACCCCTGAATAAATTTGGGGTGATTCACAAATTGATTCACAAAGCGAAGCTCTGGCATCACTTGCCATTTTGCCAGGACGCGCATCACTTCTTCATACACCGAACCCGTGGTGGCCGAGGCATATTGTGGAAAGAACGGAACAACAATAATTTCGGTCAAGCCCATTTTCTGAAACTCCAATAAGCCAACCTCAATGGCAGGATTCTGATAACGCATTGCCAACTTGACCACGTACGAATCGCCCAGCTCATCCTGCAATAATTTCTCTACCCGTTCGCCATAAATTTTCAAGGGAGACCCCTCAGGCAACCATAGTTCTTTATACACCTTCGCTGATTTGGGCGCGCGAAAGGGAGCAATAATCAAATTGACCAGCATAAAACGCTGAAGATAAGGAATATCAATAACGCGGCCATCCATCAAAAACTCACGGAGGTACTTACGTACGTCGGGGGTGGAGGGGCTGTCGGGAGTGCCTAAATTAACAATTAATACGCCCGTTTTTCCAAGCTTTTTTTGCGTAGCTGGAACTGATTCAGAAACAGATGAGGTCATTTTTTGAGAGATACAAAGGAAATAAGCTTATTAAATTTGCCGTTTTGAAAAAAAACAAATGAATTATGCTATTTACGCAACGGCGAAGCCATTAGTTTTACGATACTTTCTAAACACAATTTTAAAACTCAAATCAGAATAAAAAGTTTCTCCTCGCCTTCGCTTTCTTTATGCACACAGCAACGGCTTTCTCTTGTTATTCTGATTGGTTGCTGCAAAGGTAAGCTTGAGCGTTGAATTAATGACATAGAAAAACAGCAAAAGACTAAAACTACAAACCAAACATTACCTTTGTAAAGAATTTAAGTCCAACAAGAAGAACTTAACAAGTAACGACATAATCCATGGGATTCAGTTTTGACTATCGTAAACCGCTCGTTATTTCCGAAATCGGTTGTAACCACATGGGCGACTTTGGGATTGCGAAGGAGTTAATCAAATTATCGAAAGAGTGCGGAGCCGATTATGCTAAATTTCAGAAACGCAACGCCCGCGAACTATTAACGGAAGAGCAATATAATTCGCCGCATCCTACTCCTTACAACTCCTACGGAAGTACCTACGGTGCCCACCGCGAATTTTTGGAATTGACCTGGGAACAACACGCCGACCTCAAAACCTACGCCGAGTCGATCGGTATCGGCTACGCTACGTCGGTCTGGGATATGACTTCTGCCCACGAAATCATTGGGCTAAAACCAGATTTTATCAAGGTTCCGTCGGCTTGTAACAACAATTATGAAATGTTGACATTGCTGCGTGATGGCTACGCTGGCGACATTCACATTTCATCGGGAATGACTACTCTTCTTGAAATCGAAGAAATCGTAGCTTTCTTTGAAGAAACCAATCAGGCCCAAACCCGACTCGTGCTCTACAACTGCACTTCGGGGTATCCGGTCCCTTTCAAAGACATTTGTTTGTTAGAAATAAATCGTCTGTACGATGTTTATGGCAATCGGGTTAAGGAAATCGGTTTTTCGGGGCATCACCTTGGTATTGCGGCCGACATTGCTGCCTATACGCTGGGAGCTCGCTGGATTGAGCGCCATTTTACCAAAGATCGTACTTGGAAAGGCACCGACCACGCTGCCTCACTGGAAGTGCCTGGCTTACAAAAGCTAGTCCGCGATTTGCACCATATTCAGCAAGCGCTTACGTATAAAAGCACCGAAATTCTGGATATTGAGGCCGAGCAACGCAACAAACTCAAATACCGAAAAACGCCAACCGTTTAATCATTCAACTTTTTATATTTTGTCACGACCCAACGTACTGGCCATTATTCAGGCGCGGGGAGGTAGCAAAGGCCTTCCCCACAAAAACCTGCTTCCCTTGGCGGGGCATCCGCTCGTGGCCTACAGTGTGAAGGCTGCGCTCGATACGCCCTCCATTACTAGAACCATTATTTCTACCGATTCGAAAGAGATTGCCGCCGTAGCAGCCCGTTACGGGGCCGAAGTCCCGTTTTTGAGGCCGTCCGAATTTGCCCAAGATTTAAGCACCGATATTGATGTTTTTACGCACGCCTTACAATGGCTGATGGATAACGAGAACTACACCCCCGATTTGGTAGTTCAGTTGCGGCCCACATCGCCTATTCGTACGGTGCAACACATGGAGGAGGCCATTCAGCGCCTCCTCGATACGCCCGAAGCCGACAGCCTGCGCATGATTACGAGTGCACCCATTACCCCTTATAAAATGTGGCTGTATGACGAAGAGACGGCTTCCATGCGCCCGCTACTACAACATCCGGCGTTGCCAGAACCTTACAATGAACCACGGCAAAAACTGCCGCCTGTGCATTGGCAAATAGGCACGTTGGATGTGATTCGGCCATCCGTTATTTTGGAGAAAAAATCAATGTCGGGCTACCCAATTTTGCCGTACGTTTTGCCTTTTGACTACGCCATCGACATTGATGATATGAACAGTTTCCTCAAGGCAGAGGAAGTAATGCAGCGATTGGAGTGTGTTAAATTTCAAAATAGTTTAATAAACGATTGAGCCTCTCTACCCACCTTCCTATCTTGGTTATTGGCGCTGGCTCCATCGGCGAGCGGCACATTGAAATCCTGCAATCACTGGGTTATCCAAACATTCATGTATATCGACAACGGATGCTACCGTTAAGAAATATTCAGAATGAAAGTGTCCATTGCTTCACTGATTTCAATGAAATTGAGGTCATTAAACCTTACGCAGCCATCATTTGCACGCCCACTGCTCAACATCTTGCGCAGGCCGTTGAATGTGTAAAGCGCGGGATTCATGTGTTGGTCGAAAAACCGTTGGCGAACCATTCCGAAGGAATCCAGGAATTGAAGAAAGAGGCGGCCCAAACCAACAGCTTGATCCAAGTAGCCTACATGCTACGCTATCATCCTTTGATGCGACAGCTCAAATCCATTATTGACGACAAGCGCTTTGGCAATTTGCTGTCGTTCAGCACGTATTGGGGCGAATATTTACCCAATTGGCACCCTTGGGAGGATTACCGCGATTCGTACGCAGCCAAACGCGAATTGGGCGGCGGCGTTGCCCTCACGCTCAGCCACGACCTCGACATTGTCAGTTGGTTGGTGGGAGAATCACCATTGCATTGGCAACGGTCCTATAATTATCGCTCCAACTTAGAAGTAAACGTAGAATCTGGGGCATCATTTTTGCTTGAATACATCGACGGAATCACGGGTGTTGTGCAACTAAATTATTATCAAAAGGTACCCAAAAGAACCTATGAGCTGGTTTTTGATGATGCCGTGGTGACATTCGATTATTTCCAGAATAAAATCATCCTTCAAACGCCTCACGGTGTTGAAACAATCGAGGAACCTCATTTTGAACGTAATGAAATGTTTCGGCAACAAACCCTTGATTTTTTAAAGAATACAACCCTGTCTTCTACCGCCTCCCTCACCGAACAGTACCTGCGGGAATCGGAAGCGATTCTAAAAATGTGTAATTAAACGATGCAAAAGTTAAAGGGGAAAACCATTTTATTCACTGGCGCTTTCGGGCTGCTTGGCAAAGAAATCTGTACGCACTACATGAACGAAGGCGCGCGAGTAGCCTGGACCGACGTTAAGATTGACTACGACACCGTGGCGTGGCTGCACACTCATTTTATCGATGCTGATTTTATGGTGGTTGAAATGGACATTACCAACGAGCAACAAGTAGCCGACGGAATAGCCAAAATCGTGGCTCATTTCGGAACCATTGACGTATTGGTTAACAACGCCGCGATTGACGCCAAGTTTGACAAAACGGGTATGTCGCAGGTCAATCAAAGCCGATTTGAAAATTATCCGCTTGACTTATTGCGGCGGTCGGTAGAAGTAAATTTAACGGGCACTATCATCGTGACCCAAGCAGCCTGCCGCCAAATGTTGGCCCAAGGCTACGGCAATATTATCAATGTAGCTTCTACTTACTCGGTGGTAGCTCCCAATCAAGATTTGTACGATTTTGGGCAGGGTACGCAAAACTACAAACCCATTGATTACATCGCTTCCAAATCCTTTATTCCTAATTTTACACGTTACATTGCCACGTTTTACGCCAAAAACAACATTCGGTGCAACGCAGTGGTACCTCACGGCATTTTCAACAACCACGACGAAGCTTTCTTAACCAATTTCGCCAAACTATCGCCGCTGCAGCGAATGGCTAATCGGGAAGAACTGCGCGGCCCTTTTACTTTATTGGCTTCAGATGAGTCTACATACATGACAGGGTCAATCCTGATGGTAGATGGAGGATGGACTGCCTGGTAATCAACAAAATACAATGAGTAATATTCAATTATTTTTGACCGACGTAGACGGTGTACTGACAGACGGCAGTATGTACTACACCGAAAGCGGCGACGAATTTAAACGTTTCCATACTTACGATGGAATGGCGTTTGAACTGCTCCGCAATGCGGGCATCAAAACAGGTATTATTACTTCCGAAAATACCCAAATTGTGGCCCGTCGTGCGGCAAAGATGAAGGCCGACTATTTGTATCAGGGAAAACGGGATGGGGGCAAATTGGCCGTTGCGGAGCAAATCTGCGCAGAAATGGGCATTACCTTGGCCGAGGTTGCCTACGTGGGAGATGATATTAATTGTTTGGAGTTATTGAAAGCAGTCGGTATGCCTGCCTGTCCGGCCAATGCGCAGGCCGCCGTCAAAAAAGTCCCCAATATTACGTTACTCAAAACCAAGGGCGGCGAGGGTGCCGTGCGTGAATTTGTAGAGCAAATTTTGGGTCAATAAGTCAATGAACGTATAAAATTACGCATGTGTATTTACAGAAATCTTCCACTACGGGTGTTTATTGGCTCATTTTGCTGGTCGTACTTTACTTAGAATGGTATTTCTATTACCTAAACCTCCACACAGTGGATGTTCCCTATATAGATGACTACGATGCCATTTTAGGCTACCTGCTAACGTATGAGAAAGCCGACGCTTGGACTAAATTCAAATCGTTGTTTCTGCCGCATAGCGAACACATTATCATCATGACAAGAATAGCGGGGTGGTTAAGTTATGGATTGACTGGGCACGTCAGTTTTCGGGGTATTATTTTGGCGGGCAATGCTTTATCCTTCCTGGAGCTGGGATTGCTTTATACGCTTTTTAGGCCATCCCTACGTTTTCCTCCTGTGTATTTTTTTTTAGTGGTGTTGGCTTTTCTTAACCCTCAATATTCGCCCACTACCTTTTGGGCCATGGCTGTATGGTCCAATATTTGGGTTTTGATTCCTGTCACCCTTTCCATCTTTGTATTGACCAACCCAAAGCAGTGGTTCGGGGCTATCCCATTGGCTATTTTAGCGCAGTTTAGTAATGGAAGCGGCATGATGATTTGGCCAGTTGGGGTCTTTATTTTGTTTATGCACCAACGGCCTTTAAATCAATACCTTACTTGGCTCTTGGCGGGATTAATGAGTTGTGTAGGCTACTTTTATATTTTGAGCCAACACCCTGTTGCGGGGACATTTGAGTTCAGTAATTTGGCATTTGTTCCTTTAAATTTCTTTGCCTTTATCGGGTCTTATGCAGCACTCATTGGTGGACTGGGCGGGCAAATCATGGCAGTATCAGCAGGCTGCTTAGTAGTATTCATAACCTTTTCAATGCTGAGGAATTATATAAAAAATAACGACCGCGCAACATTAATCCTGTTGGCCTTGATGGCTTTCATTTTCCTGACGGCGCTGTCGGCAGCATTGTTTCGGGCAGAGAAGGGCATGAGTATCATCATTGGAGGCCGTTATCGGCATTATTCCTCTTTAGCCATGGCGTTGAGTTTTTTGATGTGCTTTCGGCTTATTACGTTCAGCATGGGTCGGTGGCTTTCCTTTTTTCCTTGGATGGTCATCGGATTGATAACGGGCTTGAGTTATTTTAGAGATATTGGCCTACGGCTAACCACTGAGTGGATGACCGTAGCCAATTATTATAATTTTTTGCACAATCAGCTGGATGTATATACCATAGATGGCACACCGCGTTTTGGAGAAACAACCCTTAAAGCCCATCAAACAGGATTGTACGTTGTACCTTTGCGGTATGATCTAGCGCGGCAGCTCAAAATCGCTACCGTTCTGAAGTTTAAACCAACGCCCCAATGTGAACGCAACGAAGAAACAAAAGTAGATAAAGTTGTATGTGGAAATTATTGGTTGCTCAAAGAAGCTAATTTCCAATTTCCCCCTTCTTCCAAAGAAGCTTTTTACGCCGTCCTAAGCCACGGTTCGCGTCGTTATGTATTTCCTTCTTCATCGACTCGGAATGATTGGATTGCGATGCTGCAACAGCGGCGTTATTTTAAAAAAGGCCTGGAAGCAGAAGTATACGACTGTCATATTTCGATGATAAATGCCCAAATTGAATGGCTGCAAACAGGCGATAAGCCTAAACTATACCGTACAAATTCCATTATTACTGTCAATCCATAAACCCATTGCTTTGTCGCTTGATTATCGCAACATAGGTGTTTTATTTAGCCTAAACACCCTTAATATCATTCTGAACGTAGCTGTTTCGACGCTGACGGTTTACATCTTTGGCACCTCTGCGCAGGTTGAAGCATTTTTTGCGGCTTCATTATTGGGGACTGCCGTTTCGCGTTTTGTCAATACAGGACAGTTGGTAGAAATCGTAGTTTCTCGCTACCACCGGGTCAAACAAGAAGCCGGTAAGAACGCCGCCATGTCAATTATTGCCACTCTCTGTAATTACATGACAGGTGTTGCGCTTTTGTTGACTTTGGGGTTTGTCGCAAGTGGAACGGGCATTATCAATTTATTAGTACCTGGTTTTACGGAAGAAACAAAATGGGGGATTTGGCAAATCTATTGCATTACGGGATTTTTGATGCCCATTCAGATAGCCACTAATTTGTTTCAAGGATTGCTCAATGCCGAAAATATTTATGGAAAAGTAGAGTTTACCAATACGCTTTCTCTTATTACCAATATATTTATTTTGGTCGTTTGGGGAACTTCAGAAAACGTAACAAGCCTAATATCAGGATTGGTTATCAGCGTATTAGCTCAGTTTGTTACAACTATTTATTATTTACGACAAATAGGTTATCGGCACTCATGGCTACTGCGGAACCCTTATTTCCCATTGCGAGATTTAGTACGTACACTATCGGCTACTTCTACGTATATGGTAAGTGTTCAACTGTATATTTTTCTCTTCAACGCTGCCTTATCGCTCCTGCCCCCTGGCAGTTTTGCAATTTATCGTTATGCCGAAATAATTTATGGAAAAGTTGCCAGTGTGTTTATGATGCCCATCAGCACCGTTTTTTTCAATGAAATCAATCGGTTACTAAATCAAAACAACGGGCAATCTATTAAAGCCTTTGTTTCTAAAAACCTGAATTTTTCCTTTTTCATCGGATTTATGATTTTGTTGCCTTTCTGGGCAGGTGGAAAATACCTACTTTGGACCTTATGGGGAGGCGCTAAGTTCAATTCTGATGATGTAACGGCGGTGTATGAATTGTTGTGTATCTTTTTCCTTTCCATGATTTGGTCAGGGCCTTATATGATTTATCGCAAATTAGCGGTCAGCGTCGTACGCCCAGAGGTATTGTATTATTATTGGAGTGTTATACACGTTGTTTCGGCTTTAATCGGCTACGCAACCATCCGTACACTAGGCTTCAACGGGGCCATGCTTCAGGTATTTGTTCATAATTTTCTGATGTCGCTTGTTCCTATCCTTACTGTTTGGTATTGGAAGAGGGTTTATTTAGGTCTGTATGAATTACGGGAAATCGCTAAAATCACATTGGCGTTATTGATAGGAGCAGGTGTAGTATGGAGCTTGAATAATTATTGGGGAGAAGTGTTTGATTACGATAAAATAAAGAGTTTTTTTGTGGGGGTCCTCCTTATTACCGTTGCTGGTTTTGTATATATTGGGAGCAATCTTTTGCTTAAAGTGCATGATATAAAACTTATTAGCAGCAAAATCTCCAATCGTTTTAAATAATATTTTTGAATTAGCAACCAAAACCCACAAGCCTGATTTTACTTTGTTTACAAATTTTCCACTCCATGTCCAGCCCAACCGCCTTTAAGTTTACAGAGTTTTCCCGTATTACCGTTGAGGCCCAAAAACCCATTGCATTTGACTCTCCCGACCACCTGATGCCGTGGGGAACCGCTCGTGACAACAGCAAAAACTATCGTTTCAATCAAAAAATCTACCAAATTTTCTATTCCTATCCTGCGCCTCTAAAAATATTAGACATTGGCTGTGCAGGTGGAGGGTTTGTAAAAGACTGCTTAGACGATGGTTGTTTAGCAGTTGGATTGGACGGAAGTGATTATTCAAAAAAATTCAAACGAGCCGAGTGGGCTACTATTCCCGGCAATCTTTTCACCTGTGATGTTACCGCCGATTTTACGGTTTCTGTCCAAACTGGCGAAAGCAAAACGCCTATTGCCTTTGATTTGATCACATCGTGGGAGCTGATGGAGCATATTTCTGAGGATAAAATAGAGGCCGTGGCGCGTCATGTTAAGAAGCATTTGGCCAATCACGGTCTTTGGATTATGAGTATTGCTACCGTCGACGATATTGTAAACGGCATAAATCTGCATCAAACCGTTCGGCCCCGTGAGTGGTGGCTTCAGCGTTTTTCGGAGCTAGGCTTTGAACACCTGCCTTTATTCGTCGATTTTTTTAATACACAATTCGTTCGGGGAGGAAAAAAATACAGCGGGGCCGACAGCCGTAGCTTTCATTTGGTGCTGTCGGCCAACGCCGAAAGTGCTCCTAAAGTACCTCCTACTGGCATAAGGGACAAGCTGTTTGATGCTTGGCTTGGCAGTAATTTACAAAAAACACTCAAACGTTGGATCATGGGCCCTTCGCGTAAAAACACTTAATATCTTTGATTCCTGTTGATTCTTGCCGTACTATTGCAGGATGGAATTACCAAAAGGTTCGACTGAGTCGACATAGTTTTTGGAGTTCGGATTTGGGCAAGTACGATTATTCAGTAAATTTGCCACGTTTTTGGAAAATCCTCGTTGACCAATAAGACTTCTTTCGACCTAACTGCACTATGTTCCCATTAGCTACCCCGTCAATTCCCGACGTTGTTCAATCTATCCCTTTACAAAACTACGTTCTGTTAGCAACGACTTTGTTTATCATCGGTATTGTGGGTGTATTGACCCGTCGTAATGCGCTTATTATTTTCATGAGTATCGAGTTGATGCTCAATGCCGTCAATCTGTTGCTTATCGCTTTTTCGACCTACAAATCCGACCCCGTAGGGCAGGTTTTTGTCTTTTTTATTATGGCGGTAGCTGCGGCTGAAGTAGCCGTAGGGTTGGCCATTATCGTAATGATTTATCGTAATACGCGTACTATTGATATTGGATTCCTGAACAAGTTGAAGTGGTAATTTTCTGATTTGGAGATACGACATCGGCTATTTTCAAATTTTTAAATTCTCAAATTGAGCAATTTATGAACTCATCCTTACTTTTTTTAATACCTCTTTTGCCACTCATTGGCTTTATCATCAATGGGATTGGATTTCGTCATGTTCCTAAAAGCCTTGCGGGCGTTATTGGTTCGGCAGCATCGCTTGGCACGTTTGCCATTTCAATTTTAGCATGGAGCGCCTTTAATGGCCAACCCCAGGTGGTGAAACTGTTTGATTGGATTTCCATTGGCCAACTCACTATTCCATTTGCCTTCCAGATAGACCAGCTATCACTGCTGATGCTTATGGTCGTTACGGGCGTAGGGTCATTGATTCACATCTATTCAATGGGTTACATGCACCACGACGAAGGGTTCGGGAAGTTTTTTGCCTTCCTCAACTTGTTTTTGTTTTTCATGCTATTGCTCGTGATGGGCTCCAACTACGTCATCATGTTTATTGGCTGGGAAGGAGTAGGACTTTGTTCTTATTTATTGATTGGTTTCTGGAACAAAGTGACCAACTACAACAACGCCGCCCGCAAAGCCTTTATCATGAACCGCATCGGTGACCTAGGCTTTTTGTTGGGTATTTTTATGATTATCCAAACATTTGGCTCAGTAGAATACCTTGAAGTTTTTGCCAAAGCTGCCACCGGTAGCTTTAGCATCAACGATACCGTTATTGTGACCATTACGGCTTTGCTCTTCGTGGGTGCAATGGGAAAATCGGCCCAAATACCTCTTTATACTTGGTTGCCTGATGCGATGGCGGGACCAACGCCTGTATCAGCCCTGATTCACGCCGCTACAATGGTGACAGCGGGGATTTACATGGTGATTCGTTCCAACGTGTTGTACTCGCTTGCCCCAGCTACACTGGGCGTAGTAGGAGGCATTGGATTGTTGACGGCGGTAGTAGCAGCTTCCATCGGTTTGTACCAAAACGACATTAAAAAAGTACTGGCATACTCCACAGTAAGTCAATTGGGGTACATGTTTCTTGCATTGGGTGTAGGTGCTTATACCTCAGCAATGTTCCACGTTATGACGCACGCATTCTTCAAAGCCCTCTTGTTTTTGGGCGCAGGAAGCGTGATTCACGCCATGTCTGACGAGCAAGACATTCGCAACATGGGCGGTTTGCGCAAGCACCTTCCCATTACGTTCTGGACATTTTTGATTGCCACCTTGGCTATTTCGGGAATCTTCCCGCTTTCAGGGTTTTTCTCAAAAGACGAAATTTTAGCGCATGTATTTGAGCACAACCAAATCATGTGGGGAATTGGCTTATTTACCTCAATGATGACCGCTTTTTATATGTTTCGTTTGTTGTTTGTGACGTTCTTCGGTGAGTTTCGGGGTACGCACGACCAGAAGCATCACCTGCACGAGTCTCCCGCTACGATGACCATACCACTGGTTATTTTGGCGGTATTGTCAGCCGCAGGCGGTTTGCTAAACATTCCTCATGTATTGGGCGGTGGAGAATCATTGGCGCATTTTATGGCCCCGCTGTTTGAGTTGTCAAAGCAGGTCAACCCTGATTTGTTTGAAGGTCATTTGGAACACTCTACTGAGTATATACTGATGGGTGTATCGGTAGGAGCAGCGGTCTTGTCTATTTTGTTTGCCTATAATCTTTTTATGAGCAAAAAAGTAGTTCCTGCGGCCGACAAAGATGTAACGGGCTTCCCCAAGATTTTACAAAACAAGTATTACGTAGACGAATTCTACGAATCCGTGTTTGTAAATCCCATGCGTAAGTTATCCGACGTACTGTATAGCTTCGGCGAGTTCCTGATTGATTTGGTGGTAAACGGCACGGGCCGTTTGGTACAGTTTCTGTCGGGGCGTATGCGTTTGTTACAAACGGGAGAAACTGGTTTTTATGTTTTTGCAATGGTCCTGGGTATTTTGGTGATTTTAGCATGGAATCTTTTATTGAAGTAAGATTTCTTTCTTTTAAAATCTAAGAAGAGCAGTATTCATTAAACAGTTAAAAACGCAATTGTAATGATTCAAACCTATTTATCATCTCTAATAGCACGAAGCGACAGTCTGGTTTCTTCGTACCTGTTGGTGGGTAGATTTTGGAAAATTAGAGTTACGGTTGTTTCCTGTTTTTTGGTTTTGGTGTTCTCATTTCCCAATTATTATTATTTCTTAAAACTTAAAAACCACGATTACGCTTGGGATTTTATCCACCAGAAAGTAAGAAATCCATTTGGTGAAAATAAAGAACGATTGGGGACTAATGAGCACAACAAACAATACAGATTAACCCCAGTATTGATTGCGGGAATCTTTGACACTATCCACAAAATACGGGTAATTGGTCTGCTAACCTTGATTGAGCACCTGTTTGGCTTTACTTTCTTCTATTTTATACTCAAGCTGGGGTATGAAATTACGGCCGATAAACTAATTTCAAGCTATTTTTGTCTTGGTTTCAGTTTTATTTTTTTGGGTAAGGATTTCTTTTGGGATGTTTCTACTTGGCTAATTCCCTTCGCTTACTTTTTTACTTTGTTGGCCGTTGTTACCAGAAACACCCCCGTTTTGTTTGTAAGTTTATTGTTAGGATTCTGGTCTGATGAGCGCATGCTCTTATTTTCGCCAATTTTACTGTTATGGTGGAAGCTATACGTTCCTGAAAAATTCAAAGGATTCACCTGGGTGTACACCGTCAATATCTTCCTGTATTTTGGAGTAAGATATTATTTGTTCACCCATTTTATCAAAGGAACAGAATCATACAAATTACATCCTCGAAGCACAGGAGCTGATTATTTCTGGTGTCTTTACGAACAGTTCCATAATATACCATTAGGAATGGTGCTCCCTTTTGAAGGATATTGGCTATTTCTCATATTTTTTGTAGTGTATGCCTATCAAAGTCGCCGAAGTGTAGATTTCAAGTGGTTTTTATTGGCATTTATCACTTTTTTAGGAGCGCTGGTAGTATCCTTCAGTATCCTTGATACCACCAAAAGTTTAGCCTTAGTATTCCCGCTCCTGTTTATTTCCTTAAAAATGCTTCACAAGACCGAGAGCCCCGTTTTTGTGAAAAACGTTGTAATGACAGCGGTTTATATATCTTTTTGTTTCCCAACCTATTATTTTAAGGGTGACTATACCTGGATGAGTCCTATTTATTATACGCCCGTTAAAGAGTCAATC
>JAIXPV010000691.1 GCA_027486105.1 Runella sp.
GAAACTTATTCTTTTCAGTTTTCGGTGGCCATGCCTTTTACTCTAAATAACTTCGAATACCTCGAATGCTTTCTAAACAGCCCCTTGCGGCGATGTAAACATCTTGTTTAAAATAACCTTTGTGGCTTTTCCTCAAATTTTTCCTTCAGAATACTGATAATCAACGCAAATCTGTATGCCTAAATAGATGTTTCTACCTTAATAATGATTTAAATCATTATTTTGAATATACCATATCGTTACATTTGTAAGATGTAATACTCTGTCTTTCAGTTATTACAGGTAGTCAATCCTATTTTGCGGAGGTCTCGGATGGCTATTCTCTACTTTTGGCACAAATAGAGGAATAGAAAACCTACCTGACTTTGTTTCCAGCTTATTCCATTACCTGACCTATGAAACCATCAAACTCGGCTTCTGAACTTTCAAAATCTTACGTTAGTACCAATGGAGAGCTGGTTTTGGTCAACCATCCACTGACGCATGTTGTTAAAACAGCAAAAGCCATCGTGAAAGAGCTGCCAATTTCCGTACTAAGCATGGTGGCTGCAATGTTTTTATCACAGCTATATTTACTTTTCAATATTTCCCAAGCTCTTCAATCGACTGCCCACCGATCAAGCATAAAAGTCTCTCTCTTTTTGTTCGTTATGTTAGGGGTATTTATTTGCATTGCTTTTAAACTCGGCTGGTCGTTGGTGATCGAAAAGGAGGAAGCCTTACATAAAGCCGCTCTACTCAGAAACGCACAGAGTTTGCAGATAAACTCCGTTAAATTATCTTCAAAAAATAAGAGGCATTTTTTTCTACCGAGATGTCACCGATGTTGCCCCACTAAACAAGACTCAATCGAGCACTGAAAATCATTGATGGTCCAATTTCCCTTGCCTCTGAGGTTTTAGCTTACTACAAAGGAATCAGCATAAGTAGTTTAGTAAAAGTTATAGCCCACTAAGTACCCCCACTAAATCTCAAAATACAGCGTCACGACCCTGTACGAAAAAACATATTTATCTGATAAACAGATATTTAAGAAAATATAAAATTATTGAATATTTTTAGTTGGCTACTTGATAGATAAAAATTAAACTGCCCTCCCATGATTTGCTCAACGCCTTGAAAGTCTTTTTTTAAAAGTGATAACATAACCCTTTCATTTTATTTAAAATTAATCTAAATAAATATTTGCACTACAAAATTTGACTTATACCTTTGCACTCGAGTTTATAATAAGTCTAAACAAAGATAAGAGTGTAATATGAAGTCTTCTATTTGTACAATTTTAGTTTTCTTGGTTGGGTGTTTTACTGCATATGGGCAGAAGGCGATGGTTATCGGGAAGGTTAGGGATAATTCAAAACAAGCGGTCATCGGAGCAAATGTTACGTTGAAGGGAACCGTGAGAGGAGTACAAACCAACTCAAACGGTGAGTATATCATCAAAGGATTAAAAGCTGGAAATTACGTAGTAGTCGTTTCGGGTGTAGGGTTAAAAAACCAAGAAATAGCGACTTCTCTTCAAGAAAATGAATCAAAAACCCTTGATTTTACCGTAGAAGAGGAAATATACACGCTCAAAGACGTTAAGGTCGCGGGTAGTAAAGGCGTAAGAGGTAACGAACATTTAGCTGAGGTAGATGGCTATACAATTAATGCTACAAAGAAGAATGAGGTAATAAAACTTGATAACCTCAATGCCAATTTAGCAATGAACAATAGCCGCCAGATTTTTAGCCGTACACCTGGTATTTCGGTATGGGAAAATGACGGTTCGGGCGTACAGCTTGGGGTAGCATCACGTGGTTTGAGCCCTAATCGCTCTTGGGAGTTCAATACTCGAATGAATGGCTACGACATTACGCCCGATCCAATGGGCTATCCAGAGGCTTATTATACGCCGCCGATGGAGGTGGTTGACCGCATCGAAATCGTGCGGGGAGCTTCTTCGCTTCAATACGGCTCGCAATTTGGTGGTTTGATGAACTTTGTTCTTCGTAAGCCAGATATTTCTACTCGTTTTACGGTTGAATCACAGAATACTACGGGTAGCAATGGGCTTTTCAGTACATTTAATTACATCGGCGGTACCGAGGGGCGGTTGAGTTATACAGCCTATTATCAGAAGCGTATGGGGAATGGTTGGCGTGACAATAGCCGTTTTGATACCGACCATGCTCACCTTGAGTTGAGCTACGCAGTATCCAACAAACTGAAGATTGGTGTTGAAGCCACTTACATGATGACCGAAATCCAACAGGCAGGCGGCTTGACTGACGCTCAGTTTGCCCAAGATTCTCGTCAGAGTTTGCGTTCGAGAAATTGGTTCAGCACGCCTTGGTTTATTCCGAGTGTAAACGCTGAGTATATTTTTAGTCCAAAAACCAAACTTAGTTTCAAAGCCTTTTCAACCATCGCAGAGCGTAATAGTGTGGGGAATGTTAGAGCCATTACGGAGGCGGATGACTTAACTTCTCTTCGCCAAGTAGATAGAGATTTTTATACGACCTTCGGCTCAGAACTCAGGCTTTTGACCGATTATAAATTTCTCGGAAAAGAAAATACCTTGGCAACGGGATTGCGTTATTTCCGTGGTCACATTGACCGCAAGCAACAAGGAAGAGGCACCAGCGGAACAACCATGGATTTTGACCTTTCGGAAGGTGTCTATCCGAGAGATTTAGATTTTACGAATACCAATCGAGCGGCTTTTGTAGAGAATATTTTCAGATTTAACAACAAATTTTTAATGACTTTGGGTGCGAGAGTAGAAAACATCACTTCTACGATGGAAGGCCAATTTAGTCTTACCAATGGCAACCCAACTTTGCTGAGCCCCATTACCCGTAATCGTAGTTTTATGATTTTTGGCGGTGGCCTAGAATATCATGTTAGCCCCCAAACGGAATTTTATTCAAATATTTCGCAGGCTTATCGTCCAGTTTTGATTTCTGACCTAACACCACCCGCTACTACAGATATTATTGATGAAAACTTACAAGATGCGCGTGGGTATAATTTTGACTTTGGATACCGCGGCAAAGTGGGCAATTATTTAAACTTTGATGTTGATTATTTCTACGTAAACTATAATAATCGCATAGGGACCATCACCCAAACAAACGCAGAAAATCAACGTTATCAATTCCGTACAAATTTGGGCCGTTCGGTGAGCCAAGGTTTTGAGGGATATGTAGAGTTTGACCCAATAACGGCATTTTTCAAAAAATCTAAAATAGGTTATATAAGCGTGTTTGCGTCGATAGCTTACATTGATGCAATTTATCGTGATTTTAAAACTACTTCGGTGATAAATGGACAGGTGGTAGAAGGAAATCTTTCGGGAAAAAGGGTAGAAAACGCTCCCCAAAAAATCAACCGTTTTGGCGTGACATACAACAAAAAAGGATTTTCTGTAACTTGGCAATTGAGCGATATTGGCAAAGCTTACGCCGATGCCTCAAATACGGAAACAGCCAATGCTACCGCCACTACGGGAGTGATTCCCGCCTATACGGTGCAAGACATTTCGGCAAGTTTCAAATTTTTGAAACACTATAATCTAAAAGCTGGCGTAAATAACCTAACTGACGAGCGCTACTTTACTCGAAGGGCAGGTGGATACCCAGGCCCAGGCTTAATGCCTGCCGACGGTCGTACGTTCTATGTTTCGGCGGGGATTAAGTTTTAATTGAATTGGATGGTGCTTCTTTGGGTTTTGTGGTTTCAAGACAAAAACCTAAAGAAGCACCCGAATTCACGGCGGTGATAGCTTATGAAAACCAGATAAACCCTGCCAAAATAGGATGAACCTTAAGGGTTGAGGCCTCCCACAAACAAACCGACTACCTCATTGTTTTAGTGCCAACTGCTCCATCACAGAAATTAATCAAACCGAATTAGCTTCTAAAGGCTAAACCACTGACATAGGTCATAAATATACTTAGAATATATACTCATATTTCGTAGAATATTCTATACTCAATATCATTATGACAGTCATTCATTCTTCTTTACTTCAGCAATATGGTGCTTCTCTTAACCGCTTTGCAAAAGGCGAATACGTCTTTCACGAAAGTTGGCCCGCTCATTTTTATTTTCAAGTAGAAGAAGGTAGTGTTAAGTTGTTTAATGCTGGCGAAAACAATGATTATATCCAAGGACTATTTTCGCACGGTGAAAGTTTTGGCGAACCTCCCCTAATCGCTGGCTTCTGTTACCCTGCCAATGCCAAAGCCATCACAAATTGTAAAATTTGGGTACTTAAAAAGGCTGATTATTTAAGGTTATTACGCGACAATCCTGGGGTTCATTTTGAATTCACTAAAATGCTAGCCATCAGGCTTTTTCATAAAAACAAGTAACTCAACGCCATTAATACCCAAAATCCTGAAAAAAGGATTTTGACCATCATTGATTATTTTAAGGATAAGACCCCCCGGGCCACTCCTTGCTATGAAGTACCCTTTACCCGGCAGGCCATTGCCGATATGACCGGTTTAAGGGTAGAGACTGTCATAAAAAAAGTCTTACGCCTAGCAGAAATAGGTGAACTTGAGCTTTTAGACCATAAGATAGTACGCCACTAAAAAAAGATATTCGTCACTTTTGAAGCCCCGATTGGGGCTTTTTTTTTACATATTGAGTATAATTACTTAGTATTTATAACTAATTTTTACTGCTTAAAGTCTGCTATTGTTTATGACCGAAACCATAAGAATCGGGGTAGGTCGGGTCGTAGGTTTGCAAAACCAAAAGGCTACTAAGCCATTGTTTTCAAATCTAAAATCAACAATAAAGATGAAACGTACTTCCATTCAGTTCCTGCTACTCCTGACCGCACTGATCTGGTATGGCTGCTCAGGCAAGGGAGCCGAACAACGCGCCGAAGCCCCCGAAGTAGACTCAACGGCCATTCTGGACCAACCCGAAACCCACGGTACCGAAGTCAAAGAGGTAAAGCTGACC
>JAIXPV010000267.1 GCA_027486105.1 Runella sp.
TGAACCTTCGAACGGCAGTGCCATTTATTTTTTTAGGAATTTTTGCCGCTATAATCATATCCTCTTTACCCCAAAGAATGATTGCTTGTTTTTGGGCTTTATTACTACTACTTGCTGTAGTGATACTTGCCGAAACAGGGCAATTACTATTACCCAAAAGGCACTTTGATTGGGGCGATATTGGGTACGGGCTATTGGGGTCGATAACAGGAATGTTGGTGGGGTTTTTCAGTTTTCAACTCATCCAATGGGTTACAAAAAACAGGATACGCAATGACAAAAGAAGCAACGAAATCAATTCAAATACTGGGAATTCCCTTTTATAGCTGGGATGTAAAAGCGTGTTATGAACAATTGAATGAGGTGGGTGGTTTACTCACTGCTCCTTCGGGCCCTGGCTTGGCCAATATTCCCCATGACCCAGTATATTACGAATCGGTTTTAAATTCGGACATCATCATCCCTGATAGCGGTTATATGGTTTTAGCCTGGAATCTTTTGTCAAAGAAGAAACTCAAACGGTTGTCGGGGCTGGAGTTTATTAACTATTTTGTGGAGGCTTATCCAAAAGAAAAGGACCAACGATTGATGTTGGTGAATCCAACACCCCCCGAGCAGCAGGCCAATCTTACATATTTAAACTCTATTGGTATTTCCTGTACCGAAGAAGATTGTTATATCGCTCCTTTTTATCAGGCAGGTCAGGTCAAAGATGAAGTTTTATTACAGCTCATTGAAAGTCGTAGGCCTCGATGGGTACTGATTAACATTGGAGGAGGAACGCAGGAGATTTTAGGGGCCTATTTAAAAGAAAACCTAAGTTATTTGCCTGCTTTGATTTGTACAGGGGCGGCGATAGCGTTTAAAACGGGTAAACAGGTAGATATTCCTGTTTGGGCGGATAAACTCTATTTAGGCTGGCTTTTTAGAATTGCTTCGGCGCCCCAGAAATATACTTACCGATATTTGGAGGCCTTACCGTTGGTTAAGTTATTACTAAAATACAAAGGAAATGCCGTCGAATTTAACGCTACTCACCCTGTTTGATTCTTTACCAACTTTTTCGAATGGACAGCATTCCGCCGAAATTGTTATTGTATAAACGACCTTGGTCTAGTGAAAATGCTGTCTGAATTTCGGTATGGTGAGATATTGGAAATGAAGCGCTAATAATTCCTGAAAATTGGTCAACATCTCTAAAAGAGTTATAGAAAAATTCAACTTTGTTTTGGCTATAAGAAAGACGTGACCTTAGCGTTACTCCATTCTTAAACGTTCCTGAAAAAGAGGTATAAAGCACTTTAACGGTATTGTTGTTGATCATTTTATGGTCTAACTTATTTTGCAAAAAACGATTGTCAATATTTTCTGGCCGGGTATCCAGATAACGGGTAATAAAAGGTGTACCGATAATACGATGATTGTAAGCCCAGCCATCGATATATTGACTGTGATAAAAATATTGATCGGCTTCGTATCGTTGCTGTAAATCTGGCCTCAGATTGGCTCCTTTATCTACCGTCGTTAGGTATTCAAATGTCAATTGATTAACGCGAAAGGTAGAAACGGTTTTTTGATTTTTGTTTTTGAACCGTAATCCCCATAAGCCATCAGGAAAATTAACAAAGACCAGCCCTGATTTGTCTTCAAAGGGATGTTGGTGGTAAGCAAATACATCCCAATTTTTTCCGTTGAGTTCAAAGCCCAAATCAATAGATCCTAAGTGATTTCCTAATTGATTTAATGTGTCAATTGCTGAATATTCTCCTGATGGAGTGTTAGCGACGATTAAATACGTATAGTCTTTAAATGAGGAAGGGAACCTGCCATTTAATGTAAGATCTTGCCGTACAAACTCTGATTTACCTCCCCACTGAACATTATGGATTATACCCAAATAAAACCTGGCTTTCCATTGGGGTTTCCCCAATCGTACATAGACGGTTTTTTGGTGTAAATATGAGCCTTGTACGGAGTCCTGCCGGCCAAACCACCCGTGGGCGTAGGTGGCATGTATGGCAAACAGCCCCTTGGTAAAACCGATAGGCACAAAACCACGCGTACCGATCTGTACTTTGGGCAGGGGTAGGGCATTGCCAGACCATGCGTAGGAGCCGGAGGTGAGCAGAGTATCGCCGAGGCCGAAGAATTCTTTGCGGCGGCCGGCGTAGAGTTCAAATTTTCGGAAGCGGAGGGTGGCAGCGGCGGCGGGTAAAAGTACGTTTGAAGTTTTGCCCGCATTCGCTACAAGCTCTGCTTGGAGGTGCAATTGGGGTTTGCGCGGGTCGGTGCCAAGGGTGGTTTGTCCGCCTAGTCGCACAAAGGCAAAGGGGTTTTCGAGGGGTACGGTGCCGAACTGATTGGCCCGCAGCCAAAAGGGCGTTCGCGAATTGGTAGCGGCCATGCCACCCGCTTCGGCAAAATAGCTTGTTTTGTGGTTTGTCGTATCGTTTTGGGCGGTTGCGGCAAAAGTGGATAGACAACAGAGGAACGGAAGCAGCGCTTTCGGAGAGGGGAAAGAAAGATTCATAACGTTGAGTAGCCAAGATTTCTTTTGAGTTTTGGAAACCTACGACACTTCAAAAATAGGCTAAGAACGCTTATCCTCCAAACTGATTGGTAACTTTTAGGGTTTTTTGTAGCATCATCCGCCCAAAAATGCTATTTTTATCCCACGTTATGAAAAATATTATCCTTAGGTGCTTCCACTTTTTGATCTCTTTTGGGTCGGTAAGCCTTCCCACAATTACACTTGCTTGGGCCCAATCAGACACGCTAGGCTCTCAAATTGAGGTTGGAACGGTATTTCAATTTGGCTATGTACGGCCCGAAAAGGTAACGCCAGTTTCGGCGTATCCGCCCGTGGGGGTGGAGCTTACGGTAGGCCAGCTGCAAACTACTCAACGGGCGTGGCAGCAGTGCAACTGTTTTTTTCGGGCGGGCGGTTACCTTAATTACTATTCGTTTCGCAATCCGCAGGCCCTAGGGCAATCGGCGGGCGTGGGGGCATACATGGAGCCGCTGCTTTGGCACCGGGCGGCGTTTAGTGTGTCGGTGCGGTTGTCGCTGGGTGTCTCCTACGTGAGTAAGTTATACGACCCGATAGAGAATCCCAATTGAAATTTCGGCTCGCACGCCAACGGCATGACGGGCGTGGGCGTGTACGCGAGAA
>JAIXPV010000173.1 GCA_027486105.1 Runella sp.
ATTTGGCATCATCCTTTTTATTGGTATAGTTGTCCGCCGTTGTTGAAGCAATGGATAGACATGGTGCTGGAGGTAGGTTGGGCATATGGCCCTGGAGGAGATGCCCTTGAAGGAAAATCAATTCTACAGACTATTACGGTGGGGGGAGGTGTGCAAGCCTATCAGGAGAGTGGCCATAATCGGTTTACTATCAGGGAGTTTCTTCGCCCTTTTGAACAAACGGCCCATCTCTGTAAGATGAATTATTTTCCTCCTTTTGTGATTCACGGTACCCACCGCCTAGACAAACAGGGTTTTGCTGACTACGCTACTGAGTTGGGGTTGTTTTTGGACAACTGGCAGGATATTCAATACCAACCAAACCTATATCAACACACGTACATTAATGATCTTCTCAAAAAAATAGCGACCACAAAATGAGCACAGGATTTTTATTTCAAGCATTAGTATTTATGGGGGCGTCGATTGTCCTTGTGCCTATTGCCAAAAAAATCGGGTTGAGTTCCGTGCTTGGGTATTTGGTAGCGGGTATATTGATTGGGCCTTTTGTGTTGGGTTTTGTAGGTGAAAACGGACAAGACATCATGCACGCTTCGGAATTTGGGGTGGTGATGATGCTCTTTTTGATTGGTTTAGAGCTTAATCCGCGCAAATTCTGGGAAATGCGGAAGGCCATTCTTGGTTTGGGAGGATTGCAGGTAGCGGGCACGACAGCCTTACTTTTTATCAGTTTTCTATTGATGAAATGGCAGTGGGAAATGGCCTTGGCGGTGGCATTGGCGTTTTCAATGTCTTCTACGGCGATTGTCTTGCAAACATTGAAAGAAAAAAATATCTCAAGAACCATCGCTGGAGAAGCCTCGTTTTCGGTACTTCTTTTTCAAGATATTGCCGTCATTCCCATCTTGGCACTTTTGCCGCTTTTGGGTACTCCACATGCGGGGGCGGAGACACATTCGTCGCTTTTTTCGGAACAACCCGCTTGGATTCAGGCGATTTCGGTCTTTGTAGTGGTGGGGTTGATTCTGTTAATCGGGAAGTTTTTGGTTGTTCCTTTTCTACGATTTGTGTCCAAAAGCCAAATGCGTGAGTTGTTTGTGGCGGCGGCGTTGTTTATCGTAGTAGGCGTAGCAGCGCTGATGCAAGCGGTAGGATTAAGCCCTGCATTGGGCACATTTTTGGCAGGGATGGTTTTGGCCAATACGGAGTTTCGGCATGAGCTGGAGAGTGACATAGAGCCGTTTAAGGGGTTACTGCTGGGGTTGTTTTTTGTGAGCGTTGGTGCTACCATTGATTTTGATCAAATCATGGGCGATCCCGCCACCATTGCGCTGCTGGTGGTGTTGGTGCTGGTTTTCAAATTTATCGTTTTGATTATTACGGGCAAACTGTTCAAAATGAGCAGTGACCAAAACCTCATTTTCTCATTTGGGCTTAGTCAAGTCGGAGAATTTGCCTTCGTTTTGCTGTCATTCTCCAATCAAATTAATTTGTTGGATGCCGTTTGGAATGCTAAACTGATGGCGGTCGTGGCCATCACAATGGCTTCTACGCCGTTGGTTTTATTGCTCAATGAAAAGTTGATAGAGCCTTATTTTGGCGTAAAAACCAAAAGCGATGAGCAGGAAGAGTCCGACACGATTGATACCCAACACAAAGTAATCATTGCAGGGTTTGGGCATTTTGGAAGTACAGTGGGGCGATTTTTACGGGCCAATGGAATCAAAGCGACAATTTTGGATAATGACTCGGACCGGGTGGATTTACTACGGCGAATGGGATTTGAGGTGTATTTTGGCGATGCTACCCGAGTCGATTTGCTGGAAGCGGCGGGCGCTTCGGAGGCAGCTATTTTGATTGCGGCCATCGACCCGCCAGAGCTAAACCATCTTTTGGTTGAAACTGCGAAGAAAAAATACCCTAACCTACGCATCTTTGCCCGGGCGCGCAATCGCTATGATGCCTACGACCTCATGGATATGCACGTGGAGCATATCTACCGCGAAACGCTCGATACGGCGGTTCGGTTAGGCGTAGATGCAATGGTCAGGCTGGGCTTCCGAAAATATACCGCTACTCGGCAAGCACAAAAATTTATTCATTACGACGAGCAATCGTTGGAAAAACTATCCAAAAATCGACATAATGTGAAAGAGTATGCGTTATCGGTACGTGAGCAAGTACAGTGGCAGGAGCAAATTCTGCAAAACGACTTATTTCTGGCCAAAGAAGAGACAGATATAAGCTGGGACAGCGAACACTTAAGGCAAGTAGTAACCCAAAACGACCCCAAAAAATGAGATGCGTATTCCTGTAAGAAAAGAACTACAACTGCCATCGGCGTCGTTTACGACGATTGAGCTACAAGAAGCTCATTTTGACCCCAATTGGCATTTTCATCCACATTACCAACTTTTTACTGTGCTTGAAGGTACAGGTACTCGCTTCATTGGCGATGATATCAGGCACTTTGAGGCGGGTGATACCGTTTTTTTAGGACCTAATATTCCGCACCTCTGGCGGAGCGACAGAGCCTATTTTGAGGGAAATCCAGACCTGAAAACCCACGGTATCGTGGCGTATTTTACGGAAGATTTTCTGGGGGAAGGTTTCTTTGATAAACCCGAAATGCACGTTTTAAAACAATTGCTAGAAAAAGGGCAAAGAGGGTTGGATATCACTGGCTCAGCCCGCCAGATGGTAAGAGAAAACCTCAAAAAAATAGCGTCTAATCAAGGTTTTGAGACCATTTTAGAATTATTGACCACTTTACATCACTTGGCAAATTCTTCGGAAGTGGTGTACATTACGAGCGTTGGGTACGTCAATACCCACAAAGTATCGGAGACCGAACGGATGCAGCGGGTGTATGAATACGTGATGAAACACTTCAAAGAGGAAATTCGCCTGAATGAAGTCGCCGCACTGGCCAACATGACCGAAGCGGCTTTTTGTAGGTACTTTAAAAGTCGTACCAACAAAACTTTTTCGGACTTTGTGAGCGAGATTCGCATCGGTCATGCGTGTAAGTTATTGGTGCAAGAAAAATATTCTGTCACCCAAATATGTTACGAAAGCGGGTTCAACACCGTCTCAAATTTCAACCGCCAGTTTAAAAACCAGACGGGCAAGTCACCTTTGCAATACCAAAAGGTGTACATGAGAGGCGGTGAGTAAATTATTAACCCTCAATCGTAACGGGCAAATCATGGCAGAACACTTAGACACTGGCAAACTCGGTGAAGACAAAGCAGCGGCTTTTTTGCAAGACAAAGGCTACGAAATTTTGGCCCGTAATTACCGATTTCGCCATTCTGAGATTGATATTATTGCCAAAAAGAACAAAATTCTGATGTTTGTTGAGGTAAAAACCCGCACCAACGTCAGCTTTGGAATGCCTGAGGAGTTTGTGGATGCTACCAAACGTCGACTTATTATGAAAGCCGCCGAGCAGTACATTTTTGACACAGACTGGCAGGGTGATATTCGTTTTGACGTAATCTCGGTTATTATCACTCAGCATACCACCTGGATTGAGCACATTGAAGACGCCTTCTATTAAGAAAACTGGGATTGACCAGTACCGTCTGACGATTCAAAACCGTCGGACGGTACTACATATATCAAATAAAAATGCTTCTTACACAGTGACAAAAGCGATTTCTTCTTTTTCTAAAATAGCCGTTGCCCGTTCGCTGTGTTGAATTAGAATTTTGATGTTTTTCTTCGGAATGTCATCATCTTCGTCGAGCCATTTCCAGTCTTCGGCCGTGGCATCCAACAAACTGAGCAGTTCAACCATCTTTTTTTCTTTTTCGCGGGCCAGAAATGCATCAAAATGCGTGATATAGAGGGCAATATTGGCTTGTCTAATCCAAGATAAATCATTCAGTAGCCCATCCAATAGCTCCATATCAGGTTCAAAATCAGGCAGATTGAGCGCCTTTTCGATTTCATTGTAAAAATCATTTAACGTTTGGGATTTATTGCCATCAATTTGGGCAAGTTTGTAATTTTTAAAGTTAGTAAGGCCCTGTTCGGAAGACAAAAGGATAATGTTTGCCATAGATTAGTCAGTTGAATTTTTTACTATTGTTTACAAATAAAGGGGTAATTGAATCGTAACCCGCGTGCCCGTCGGAAAAATATCTTCTACCTTAAAAGTCCCCAGGGGCTGTCCTTCGGCGGTGGGTAGTGCCGCGATTCGGTCGGCAGTTACTTTCATGCCGAGCGATTGCTTTTTGCGCTGTTGTTTTTGATGAATTTCGGCGGCGGCTTTTCGGCCCACACCATTGTCCTGAATTTCAATCCAAAGGCTTTTATCAGCCTGCCAAATTCGCACAGAAAGCCGTCCTTTTTCATTCGTTTTGTGTCTTAATCCATGCAAAATGGCATTTTCTACAAAGGGTTGGAGAATCAACGGTGGCAGTTGACATTTGTCAGGCACGGTTTCATCCACGGTTAGGTCGTAAGAAAAAGTCCCTTCGGCGCGTTCTTTTTCGAGCTCAATGTAGAGTTTCAGGGTATCCAGTTCCTGCGTGAGCTGAATCAGGTCATACTGGGAGTTTTCCAATATATTTCGCACCAAAAGCGAGAAATTTTGGAGAAAAGCGGATGCTTTATCTGTCTGATTGCTAAGGATATAGTACTCAATGGTATTCATGCAGTTGAACACAAAATGGGGGTTCATCTGTGCTCGTAGTGCCTTATTTTCTGCTTCAGCTCGTTGCTGTCTAAAGCGTGCTTCTCGGCGTTCTTGCGTCAGTTTTGCCCGATAAAACCCGTACAAAATCCCCAGAAGAGCTGTTAATGTCAGCGCACGAAACCACCAAGTTTTCCAAAAAGGCGGCTCAATTGCAATTTTAAAGGAGATAGGGGCATTCCATTTCCCTGAATCATTGAGAGTTCTTACCCAAAAAGTGTAGTCTCCGCCGTCTAGGTTGGTATAGGTAATGGCGTGCTTGGAGTGAGGGGCTGACCAATCGTTGACAAATCCTTCCAGTTTGTGGCTGAATACAGCTTTTTGGGGATTAATAAAGTCCAAGGCCGTAAATTCAAACGTAATGATGTTTTGGTCATAATGAATATTGATGGGCAAAGAGGCTACGTGGTTTTGATTAAATGGAATTTCCTGATCGAGCACCTTAAACCCCGTAAAAACCAACGGCGCTGAAGAAGGGTTTTGGAGCAGTTTTGTAGGGTGAAAGTAGCTGATGGCACCAATAAAATTAACAAAAAGTTGTCCATTAACGGTGCTGATGCGGTCGTACGTAAAACTGCCGAATAAGCCGTTTTTGACCGTAAATTGCCGAAAATTTTGATTTTTTTGGTCAAAAACATACAAATTTCCCTGCGTACTCACCCATATATTTTGGTTAGAATCAATAAATAAGTCATTGCACTGACTGGCATTGAAACCCTCTTTTTCGGTAAAATTCCTAAACGTTTTTTCTGGAACATCTAGCACCGAAAGGCCGCCTCGCGCGGCAATCCAAAGTTTGCCTTTTTGGTCAAAAGCCATTCCTAAAGCCACATTGAGGTCGTCGTTGGCAGAGTTTTGTTGAATAAAGTGGGTGACTTTGTGCGATTTAGTATCAAAATAATTGAGCCCTTTTCGGGTGGCCACCCAAAGATTCTGCTGGTGGTCAAGTAATAATCGGTTGACGACAAAATCAGATAAGCCCTCTTTCGTACTGAACTGTTGGACGCGCTGGGTTTGGGCGTCAATGCGCAAAATACCCCCGCTCGAAGCCACCCAAAGCGTGTTGGATGCATCGGCAACGATGTCATAAATTACTTTTTTTGCGCCTTGATGAGAGGGTTGAAGCTCAAATTCTTGAAAGGCATCATAAACGGGGTCGTACAAAAAAAGCCCGTCTTCAGTTCCCGCCCAAAGCTGATTTTGGTGGTCAAAGTAGACAGAACGTAGGTTTCGGTGCCCTACATTGGCATCAGTATTCAAGTAAGATTTGAGCAGTTTTTGACGTTTAAAGTCGTATTTTAACACTCCACAGCCCCACGATGCCATCCACAAGATGTTTGAATCGTGAGGGTCGGGTTTTAACTCAAAAATACTGTTGTCGATGTACGGGTTGCCTAATTCTTGCAGAAACGGCAACTTGAGGGAACGGATTCGATTGTCGTCAAAAACTACTTTACTGACGCCCATTTGCGTTAGTATCCACAAGTTTTTTTGATTGTCAAGGTAAAAATTATTGATAAAAGGGCTGACTAAATTCGTTTCAAGGGGAGAATTGACCAATGCTTTTGTAAAAACGTGCGTATGGATATTAAATGTGAATAGCCCTTTGCCGAAGGTGCCGCACCATAAAATAGAGTCGCCAGTAAGTTGAGGCAAAAATGCTACCTTTTTTATGACGGCAAATGGCTTTTTGAGGTTTTTCTGTTCGGGATAATACAACGCAAATCTGCCACTTTCCACCTCAAGAGATTGAACGCCGCCGCCTTCTGACCCTACCCAAATTTTACCTTGGGTATCTTCCGTAATGCTGTTGATTTCGTTTTTTTCGCTGTATTCGGTGTTTGGATCTTGGTGGGCGTATTCTTTGTAAGTATTGGTTTTAGGAAAATACCTAAACAACCCGCTGTGAATTGTGCCTACCCAAATGTCGCCTTTACGGCTTTTAAAAAGTCGTAAGAAATAGTTGGTTCTTCGCTCGTGTAGCTTCGTAGCAAACAGCCTTTTTTTTACCCAATTGTATTTCATTAGGCCCGCGCCGTTGGCGGCTATCCAGATGTTTGGGCCATCGGCAAGGATGGGCATAAAACCCCACCTGCCGTTGTTTTTTTTATAATAAACGTACTGAAAGTTATCGTGTGTTTCGTCGTAATAACACACGCCAGTTTCCATACTAATCCAGATTCGGCCCGTGGAGTCGGCGGTGATGGCGTAGAGTCTTCGGCCCCTAATGCCGTGAATATCGGTTGGGTTATAGGTGTAATTTTTGAAATGGAGACCGTCATAACGACACAATCCGTTGCGGGTTACAATCCACAGAAAACCGCGTTTATCTTTCAGGGCATCAACCGTAATATCGGAGGCTAGTCCTTCGCGCTGGGTATAGTTATCAAAGTTTAGCTGCTGCCCGATTTGGGCAAATGTGGAAAAGCGGAGGCCCCACAGGAAAAACAGCAGTTTGATATGATAGCCCCGCAAAAACATGGTTGGGTGAGCAAAAGTTAGAGTTTAGGGCCAAACGAGAGGTCGCCCGCATCTCCTAAACCAGGAACAATGTAGTAGCGCGCGTCTAGTTTTTCGTCAATAGCCCCCACCCAAAGGCGGCATTCAGACATCCGATTTTGCAAATATGAAACCCCTTCTGGGCTGGCAATGACGGCGGCAATGTGGGTTTGGGCAGGAATTCCAAAGCGCAACAAGGCATGGTACACTTTTTCAATTGAACGCCCCGTGGCTAGCATCGGGTCCATCAAAATCAGCGTGCGATCCTGCAAGTCGGGGGCCGTGATGTAATCCATTTCCACTTCAAATTCGTCGTCGCCGATGTGGTGCCCTCGGTAGGCACCGATAAACGCGTTGTCGGCTTGGTCAAAAAAATGCAGAAAACCTTGGTGAAAAGGCAAACTAGCGCGCAAAATGGTGGCCAATACGGGAGGTTGGCGTAACAGCCGGGTGGAAGCTTTGCCCAATGGCGTCACAACATCGGTCTGGCGATATGGCAACGACTTTGAAATTTCATAGGCCAAAAGTTCACCTACCCGCTCTAAGTTACGACGAAAACGGAGCCGGTCTTGCTGAATATTGACATCGCGCAGCTCGGCTAAAAAATGATTGGCAATCGAGGGTTGTTGAGTAAGGACAAACATATTGAAGAGGAAATAGGCGGTTTGGTTTTGGGGCGTTACATTTGTAGCAACGATAATACGAACACATTTGCGGAAAAACAAAGTGAAATAGAATAGGGTTGAGAATCCACCCAAATCTCCGCTTACAAAACGCATGAAAAATCTACTGCTTCTGTTGCCCGTCATTGGCTTGGGCCTGTTTGGATGCCAAGATTCAACGCTGGACACAAACACTCCGCCTGCGGGCATTGCCCTTTCGTTTGATGATCGCTACGTAGAAGAATGGACGCGCCTGCGGCCTTTGTTGAAGAAATACAACGCCAAGGCTACTTTTTACGTTACGCAGTTTGATAGTCTTAACCCCCAAGAAATTGAGCAGTTGCGCCAATTGGTGCGCGATGGCCACGAAATCGGTGCCCACGGGGCCGCGCATATTCGGGTGTTGGATTGGCTACGGGGCGGGGGAACGTTGGCGGATTTTTATCGTTATGAAATCGAAGCCGAGCTGCTGTCTATGCGTAAAGCGGGCTTTAAGCCCGTGACGTTTGCGCACGTAGGCGGCCAACAAACGTGGTACACAGACCGACGCCTACTGAAAGATTATTTCATGCTTTTACGTGATGTGTCCATGACCGAGCGACGGGTGTCTTGGTTTACTTTTCGGCAGCCCGTGTTTGCCATCGATGATATTTACTACCATTTTGACGGCAGTCCGAAAGTACATTCGCTGTTGATTGACCAATACACCAACATCACCGATGCGCAATTGAAAGATGGTTTGATTCGTGCCAAAAATACGAAATCGGTCCTGATGCTTTTGGGGCATCGGCCTTTGTTTGAGGCATCGGATGAGCCGTACGCATTTTCGGTCAGTCGGTTGGAGAACATGCTGGCGGAGGCCCAACGAATGGGTCTTAAATCGTACACAATGGCGGAGTTGGTTCAGTTGTCAAGTCGCTGAATGTGAGCTAAATCGTTCTTTCAGTTTCAAAAAAGGTTTTTCAAAATATTGATACGATAACGCCGACACACCGACGGTTAGAAAGGTAGCCAAAGGATAAAGGAGGAGATTGAAGGTAAGATGTGGTAAGTCTCTGCCAAAAGCCCATTGAATCAGGTGAACACTCAACACAATAAAAGCTGTTTGGTAGATATAAAGTCCGTAAGATATTTTACCGAGGTACGAAATCCAGCCGTATTCTAAGTTGACAACTGAGCGGGGGTTGCTCGAAACGTTGAGAATGAAAAACGCGAAAAACAGCCCGTAAAATTCTAAGTTGACATGGTTGATGTGTACACCCGTGGCGAGACAGAAAAGCAGCAGGCCGTAAACCACGATTTGGACATCTTTGCGAAAAAGTACATTGAGGATTTTTTCTTTGCGGTAGTAGACCAGCATCGCACAGCCGCCCCCAGTGATGAGGGTTAAAATGCGGAACTGACTAAAAAAGAAGCGAATAATTTCAGGCACGTTGTTTGCATAGAAC
>JAIXPV010000477.1 GCA_027486105.1 Runella sp.
AAGGGGCGGTTGCTTTCAATATTTATAATCCAGTTTATGGAACCGTACCCGCAGATTCATTGCCCGTATTTGACCGCTCAAAGAGTCTGCGGAGTCGTGGGGTTAATTATGGACAAAGTTATTCTGGGTTATATGTGCAAGATGAATTGCGTTTTTGGGACGGAAAAATTCGGTTGACTTTAGCGGGAAGATACACCACCGCTAAAGACTATGACCCCTATTCGGGCAGTGTTAAAAGCAGTAAATTTACGCCGCGTATAGGTATGAGCGTTTCCTTAAATAAAAATACATCTGCTTACGCTATGTACGACCAGGCCTTTATCCCCCAGGCAGGGGCCGATGCTAATGGAAAGGGTTTTGACCCCATTACGGGTAATAATACAGAAGTAGGCTTGAAAAAAGAATGGATGGGTGGGCGTTGGAATTCGACCGTTTCTTTGTATCAAATTACCAAAAACAACGTCCTGACTGCCGATCCAAACAACCCGAATTTTTCGATTCAATTGGGACAAACCAAAACCAAAGGCGTGGAGTTTGACCTGCGCGGCCAACTGCTCCAAGGCCTCGATTTGACCCTAAATTATGCCTACACCGACGCAAAAGTGACCAAAGATACCGACGAAAAGAAGGTGGGTGTAGCGGTAGCGGGGGCAACAAAGCACATCACCAACGCGTGGCTTTCGTACCGCGTTAGCAATGGCAGCTTAAAAGGATTGGGTGCTTCGCTGGGCTATCAGTGGCAAGTAGACCGTTCGTCTTGGTACGTATTTGACGGAACGAATCAGGCGCTCCCCAACTATTTTCGTCTCGACGGAGCCGTGTCGTGGCAAAGCAACCGCTTGACGGTAGCACTCAACGTCAACAACTTACTGAACGAGTACCTGTTTTCGGGCGCACCTTACACGTGGTTGAGCGCGTACTATTGGCAAACAGAACCGCTCCGCAACAGCCGTCTTAGCATTGGTTATAAATTTTAATCAACCATGAAGTTCAAAAAAATCATTGGACTGCTGCACCTGTGGCTTGGGTTGGCGTCGGGGATTGTGGTGTTTATCATCAGCATTACGGGATGTTTATACGCTTTTCAGGAAGAAATTCTGAATGCGACCGAGTCCTTCCGATACGTTGAGCCACGGGCTTCTGTTCAGCTATCTCCTTCCGTTTTGAAGGAGATAGCCACCCGACAGTTGCCCCAAAAGCATCTTCATGCCGTTATGTATTCGGGCAATGCCAAAGCCGCTCAGGCCATTTTTTTTCACTTCAATCCGTCGTATTATTACATCGTATATCTCGATCCATATACGGGTAAGGTGCTGAAAGTCAAAGATATGGATGCTGACTTTTTTTTTTTTTTTTTGCAGGGACATTTTTACCTGTGGCTACCTCCCAATATTGGCCAACCCGTAGTGGCGTATTTTACACTGGCCTTTGTGGTGATGCTTATTTCGGGGATTGTGCTTTGGTGGCCCAAAAACCGCGCAGCGGCCAAACAACGCGTGTGGTTTCGGTGGAAAAAGGGGATGCAATGGAAGCGCAAAAACTACGATTTGCACAATATTTTGGGTTTTTATGGGGCTTTTTTCATCCTTGTTTTGGCCGCAACGGGCTTGGTATGGGGGTTTCAGTGGTTTGCGAGTTCGGTCTATACGAGGCTAGGAGGGCAGAAATCATTGATTTTTGAGGAACCTATTTCTGCCATTACTCAGCCCGTTTTGCCCTCTTCACAAGCCCCCGCCATAGATCGGATTTGGCATCAAATGCAACAAGAACACCCCAACGCCAAAACTTTAGAAGTGCACATTCCCGAAACAGATACCTCTTCTATTGCGGTGAATATCAACGAAGAAGAAGGTACATTTTGGAAAACTGATTACCGCTATTTTGACCAATACACATTGCAGGAGTTGCCCGTAAATCACATTTACGGACGCTTTAAAGACGCGACGTTGGCCGATAAAACCTTTCGTATGAACTACGATATTCACGTGGGGGCCATCGGTGGATTGGCGGGCAAAGTACTCGCTTTTTTGGTCAGCCTGATTGCGGCGAGTTTGCCCATCACGGGATTTTACATTTGGTGGGGGCGCCGCCGTCGTCCCAACAGCGGCCCTAAAAAAGTACTGACGACAACAGAAACTAAACAGATATTGACTAGATAGGAAGCATGAAAATAGCTTTTATAACGATTTTATTAACCCTGATTTATCTCAGTGGCTTGGGACAAATGGCTACCATCAGAGGTAAGGTCTACTTTAAAGAAAACGGTGGCGTAAGCTACGCGGGCATAAAGTTGATCCAAAGCAATAAATCCATCATTGCCGATCACAATGGATTTTTTGTGTTAAAAAATGTACCCTTTGGGCAAGACGAGCTTATTGTTTCATCGGTCGAGATTGAAACCCAAAGGATAAAAGTGAACGTCAATAAGCTACAGATTGACGTATCCATCGTTGTCAAGCCCAAAAATGTTGATTTGAATGAAGTTCTAGTTATTCAGAAATCGGAGAAAAAGGAGATTGAAACCAAGGGATTCGCCGTCAACGTCATCGAAACCAAAGAAGTAGCACAACGCAATTTCCAAACCAATGAGTTGCTAGACCGAACCGTAGGTATCAGAGTGCGTCAAAATGGCGGGCTGGGTTCGGCCGTAAATTATAACCTAAACGGGATGTCGGGCAACTCAGTTCGGGTTTTTATTGACGGTATTTCGATTTCGACTTACGGGGAATCTTTTAGTTTAAACAGCATTCCGCCTGCGCTTATTGAGCGAATTGAAGTTTACAAAGGTGTGATTCCTGCCCATTTGGCCGACGACGCCCTGGGGGGAGCCATCAACGTTATTCTCAAAAAAGGCTCAATGAATAACTTAACGGCTGCAGTTTCGTATGGTTCATTCAATACTTTTCAAGCCAATTTCAACGGTACTTACCGTAACGAAAAAACGGGGTTTACGGTAAGGGCGTCGGCGTTTCATAACTATTCGGACAATGATTACGAAGTGTGGGGCAAATTTGTCCGAAATATTCTTCCAAATGGCCGCTACGAGTATGTAAGAACCCGAAGATTTGACGATGCTTACCGCTCGACGGGTGGGCAGATGCAGGTAGGTTTTACCAATGTGAAGTGGGCAGACCAGTTGTTGATTGGCTATAATGGCTCAAATGACTATAAAGAAATCCAGCATGGCACCTATATGTCTATTCCTTACAAAGGCCGCACCAGTGAGTCGCAATCCAATGTGTTCAGCCTCAATTATGTCAAGAAAAATTTCTTAGTCAAAGGGTTGGAATTCAACGCAAACGGAATGTACAGCAGGCGTGGGCAGGTGGTGAGCGATACAGTCAAGTGGAATTATAATTGGTACGGACAAATAAGCGTGGGCCTCAACGGCAATCCTATTTTGAGACCCACGGGCGCGCAGCAAGCAGCCCCTACCATCAATCACATTGACAGAAATGTGAGCACATTCCGAGCGGGAGTTAATTATGACCTGACCAAAAATCACCGTTTGGTAGTGAATCACATCTATTATGCCATCGACCGTAAGGAACAGGATTTTATGCGTTCGGAAATTGAACGGGAATTCATTGGAACCCGTAATCTGAAAAAAAACATCACGTCGGTGGCCTATGAGTTGCAGGCTTTCAATGCAAAGTTTAAAAACAATCTCTTTTATAAGTACTATCAGCAGGAGATAGATCGCATGGACCCAGTGTTGCGAAAAGTGGATGGTCAAAGTACTCGAACCGAAATCCGAACCCAAAGCGATAAAACCGCCCAAGGATATGGGATGGCCCTCTCGTATGCTATTACGCCTCAATACACCCTTTTGGTTTCCGCCGAAAAAGCGGTGCGTTTGCCCTCTGAAAATGAGGTGTTTGGTAGCCCTGGCGAAAATATCATAGAAAACTTTGGTATTCGTCCTGAGGTCAGTAATAATCTCAATATTGGGCTCAATGCGGGCACCTTCTATGCGGGAAAACACAAATATTCGTTCACGGTTTCGGGGTTTATACGGGACACGCGCGACAAAATAACCCAAAGAATCAACCCAAGGGTCAACGATGCTCTCCAGACCAATCCTTATGAAAATATAGGAAAAAACAAGTCGATCGGTTTTGAGTCTGATTTTCGCTATACGTTTGATAATAAGCTGATTGTGGGGCTAAATATGTCAAAATTCAACTCTGTTTTTAATGTTCAATTCGACGATAACGGGCGAGAATATCCCTACTACAACAAGCAGCTTCCCAACGAACCGTACTGGACCACCAATAGCAATGTTCAGTACACCCTTAAAAACCTATTCATGAAGAGTTCCGTGTTGAATCTATTTTACAGTTTTCATTTTGTGGAGCGGTTTTATACTTCGTGGCTCGAAATTGAAGACTTCCGTACACCACGCCAATACCTTCAGGACATTGGCTTGAGCTACGCTTTTCCCAACCATAAGTTAGTCATTACCGCCGATGCCAAAAACCTCTTTGACCGGCAGGCTTACGACAACTTTGCCGTTCAGAAGCCTGGGCGAGCTTTTTACTTGAAAATCAACTATTTAATCAATAATTTTTAATAATCAATCCATATCAAAATCAAATGAAAACACAGTTAACAAATTTTTTACGTTATACCACCCTTATTGCTGCATTTACCTTGTCAAGTTGTGATAAATCAGATTCAGCCGATGATGTTGACCCCGTTACCAACCAAAGCCGATGGATAACTGTGGCGGGTGCTTTGATGGGAACAACGGCTGGCGATGGAAACGGCGGAACGGTCGTGTATTCGGTAAGTAAAGAAGATGCAAGAAATCCCAATGTGTCAATAAGCGTGTATGACAATGGATTTCCCGTAAAATCTACTAGAACGGCGCGTTTACAATCATCAGAAGATGGAAATACACTCTTTAATATTGCTTATTCGGGAGATAATGGGGGAGAATTTGCCCGCTATAAAGTAAATGGAGCAGGAAATTTTGTACAGGAAGAAGTGACAGTAAATATTGCTCAATATGCTACCACAACGCCCCGTTGGTCAAAACTGATGGATGGTGATAAAACGGGGATTGCATTAAACGTGGCGAGTATAGCCGCCAACAACGCTACTGATAAAACCAAACCGTTTCAGTATTATCGTGGTACAGCTACCGTGCTTTCACTTGACCTTCAAAAAGTGTTGATAAATGGTTATAAGCAGTATCAAGTTCCTTTATCGGCCGAAGAAGAATTAAAAGGACACTGTTTTTTTCGTTTCGATGCTCCCTTACTCAACAAAGCCCAAAACAAACTCATTATCGGCACATGGATGCGTAAGTACAACCCTGCCACTGGACTTACCGAAAGTACTTTCGACCGCTTAGGAACTAAATCAGTCGTAGTAGATTATCCATCACTCGAAAATCCGAAAGTCATCACTTCCACCGTAAGTTTTGGTGATAATAGCGGCTACCGTAGTCCTAATGCTTTTGTGGCCGAAGATGGCAATATTTACCAAGCCACTCAGCGTGACAGTAAAGGCTCTCATATTCTCAAAATTAATACCAACAACGAGTATGACAACTCCTACATCTTTAGTTTAGATGCCGCGCTGGGCGTTAAAAACGCATACGTAGACAGTTGGAAGTATGCAGGCGAGGGTATCGCTTATGCGCTTTATACCCACGATGGCACCGAGCAAGGCTATATCGCTCGTTTGGACTTGAATGCCAAGACGGCCACCAAAGTAAACATTCAATACGATGCTGATCTGAATTTTGGGCAATATCAGGGTAGTTTGGTCAGTGGAGATGAGGTTTTTGTAGCCGTAACGCCCGTAGGCAAAGACGGAAATATATACATCTTTAACAAAAAAACCGGAGCGGTGACAAAAGGCGCAAAACTTGTCAACAAAGCGGGCAATTACTACATCGGTATTTTCTGATTTGTGTAATTAAAAGTAGAGACGACGGTCTTGTATTTATTTGGAATAATTATAAATAATTACTACATTTGTCGGCTACTGAATCTAAATAAAATGTTTTTTTAGCGTTTAATTCATCCCTAAATATACCCAATGAAAAGTCTCTTTTTTTTAGTTTCAACCTTGTTATTTCTCGCGGTAACCCTTCCTTCAAGGGCTAATAATCCGCTTTTTGGCGACCAAAGTCGCGCCTATGCTTTGCCAACGCTCGCCAAAAATAGCAAAGGTGAAGCGGTGCTGTACTGGACTGAGAAAGACGATAAAAACGTGGTTTATCTTTATTTATCGGTGTCGAAAGACGGAGGAAATACATTTTCTGATAAGAAGTTGATTTTTGCCGATGCGGGTTTGGGCAATGGCCGATTGGCACGTCCTAAATTGTTGTTCAAAAAAGACGGAACGATGGCGGCCGTTTTTTCTTTCCGCTCGGTAGTAGCCACGCCCCCGAAAGAGCAAAAAAACGCTCCAACGGCGCATGAAGGGGGACACGCAAACCATGATAAACCCGCGGTGGCTCCTGCGAGCGGCGGCCGCCCCAAAAGGGAGTCACAAATTAGATACACTGTTTCAAAGGATGGAGGAAATACCTGGACGGCCCCTGTTTCGGTCGACAGTGACCCAACGCCTTTGGTAAGAGGTTTTTTTGACGCGGTGGTGTTGCCGAATGACGAAATTGCAGTAGCTTACCTGAAAGATGTAAAAAACAGCACCAAACACGAAGAAAGAGATTTAAGGATGGTGATTACAAAAAACGGCGTATTTCAAGAAGAAAAACTCATCGACCCCGTGGTATGCGATTGTTGCAATATCAGCCTATTGGTTGACTCAAAAGGGATTCTGAACGTTTATTACCGTGACAATAACAACGATATTCGGGATATAGCCAAAATGACCTCTGCCGATAATGGCGCTACTTTTTCAAAATCCCAAATTCTTTTCAACGACCAATGGCAACTTAAAGGCTGCCCACACAGCGGAGCGACTTCTAGTGTTTTTGGCGAAAGTGCGCTGATTTCTTGGTTTTCGGGAACCGCCACCAATTCTTCTGGTTTGCGTGTTGTGACCAACGAAGGGAAGCGTCTGTTTGTTTTGGATAACCCAACGGCCAAAAACTCCTATCTCGCCACCGCTCCCAATGCTTCGGTGGTGGTATGGGAACAAGTCAAAGAAAAAAGTGAAGAAGGGGTAACGTTGATTGGACTTCGGAAAATTAGCTCAACCGCCGTTTCTGAAACACGCTGGGTTGAAAACTCCGAAAACGGAACCAATGCTAGTGTTTTGGTGACCGATAATCAGGCTATTGTGGCTTATGAGGTGAAGCAGTCCAACAAATTAAATACTATTAAAGTAAGTACAGTTCGCCTTTAGGCTTTTAGACCTTATCAGTAGGCCCAGTGAACTAGCGTATCCGCTAGCTCACTGGGCTTCTTGTTTTTCGAATTTCAATGCCTGGCGTATAGTGGTTAGAGTTTAAATTAAAAAATATCCCCAAAATATTTTCTAAAAAAAGCGGTTGGGGGAGATGTTTTGTGAGAAATCAGGAAAAAATTATATGTTTAAACATAGTAAAGACGATGGTTATCAAATAATTAACAATTGATAGAAAAAAAATAGACGATTGTAGCCCATTTAGAAGGAGGTGAAGAAAAATTAAAAAAATATTGATATAATTATACTTTTTGGGTTGTTTTTTCTTAATTTTGTTTAAACTCAAACCTCAAAATAATGACCGCAATAAACGAGTTTATCGATGCTGAAAAGGTACATCAGCTTGTATTAGAACGGTTTGAAGTAAAGCCTTCGAATCAACCTGGTATGGTGACGGGAGAGCTGCACCAAACGATGGGTATGAATCCAGAATTAATGGAAGTTATTCAGGATTTGTATGCAAATTCAGAGGGTTTTCCCTTTGAAAAGATGCAGAAGTTTTCACTTGAGGAAATTTTAACTTATTTACAGGCAACGCACAGGTATTATCTTACTAAAAAGCTGCCCGAAATTGAACAGTCGTTGGTGGATATTTTCAGTAAGTACAGTGAGAGTTATCAATTATTAGCGAGTTTGGCCTACTTTTTCA
>JAIXPV010000066.1 GCA_027486105.1 Runella sp.
CGAAGCCCTCCGTTGTTTGGTAGCCTTGGAACTGAAAATTGGCAGTTTTAAACCCGAATACGTGGGCAAGATGAATTTCTACTTGGGGCTGCTCGACCGTATCGAAAAACAACCCGAAGAAAATCCTTCCATTGGCATCATCTTATGTGCCGATAAAGAACACTTGGATGTAGAAATCGCCCTGCAAGACATCAACAAACCGATTGGTATAGCCGAATACCAATTGCTGCTGCCTACCAAAGAATTGGAAACCATGCTGATAAAAGAATTAAACAATTTTAATAGAGAAAAAAAGGTAGCAGATGAATAAAATAGGGCTGTTGAGCACATTCAAGTCATCAGCATTTTTGATTTTACTATGCCTTTGTCAGTTAAAAAAACCTTTTAATAGCAGTCGGTCATAAGACCAACAGCGGCAGGAACATTTGCAACCTGGCAAATTCTCCAAAAGCTCTCTAAAAAACCTCCTTCTTCATTATTTTCGGCGTCATTATAGGCATTTTTACCTTTAATCGGGCTGTATTTATTGTAGCGTCATACAAAGCAACAAAAATTTTATGCTGACGAGTATTATTCGTAAAACTCTTTGCGCTCAAACAAGTTTACTAAAAGACATATAAAATGCTCCATTCAGGTCTTTCCTGAAATGCAAGCGTATTGCCGCGTTTCCTGTTTTAATCATTCATGAAATTCGGGAAAGAGCTGAAATAAATCAATAACCATCCAAAAATCAGAAGTATGAAAAAAAAATTAAAGTTAGCCGTGCTGTTTTTTTTGCCATTTTTATCTTTTAGCCAAACAGACACTACCAAGACTTCCGAAGACTTTAACTTTGAAGAGTTTGGAGATGCCGACGACAAGGTCATCAAAACTTTTTGCACCCAAAAAGTTAATTATTTATCTCCTACTAAGCTTATTTCAATCGGTTATGAGTCACAGTTGCCTTTTCATTTGGCTTCGGTAGGTACACATAGCAACGCCCAAGTTATCTCAACCGCCGAAACACATGTCAATACCTTCGGGGGCGTTCGGTTG
Organism: Runella sp.; assembly: GCA_027486105.1. GTDB lineage: Bacteria > Bacteroidota > Bacteroidia > Cytophagales > Spirosomataceae > Runella. The sequence continues at coordinate 1,036 of JAIXPV010000066.1, forward strand.
GGGGTCAATACCCCCGTAATATCCAGGTCAAATTTTATCCTCAATTTAGGGCTTAGCTATTGGAATACCCGCGTAGCATTGGAAAGTCCGGAGCGTTCAGGCAATTTTTTTCAAAATTTACAAGCTCTAAACAGCACGGGGATCAACATCACGATGTTTAAGCCACTCAACAACAAAAACTTTGTGCTTGTCCAAACCAACGCTGACCTCAATGGCAACTACCGCGGCCTTACAGCGCTCAACACAAAAGGCTTAACCTTCAGCGGAACTGCTATTTATGGTTGGAAAAAAGATGATAATTTTATGTGGGGTTTAGGAGTGTCACGCACTTACCGGGCAGGACAAGTACTACACATTCCCGTTATTTTGTACAATCGTACTTTCAACCAGAAATGGGGTATCGAGGCTATATTACCCGCCAAGGCACACGTTCGGCGAAATTTTGCTCCAACGTCTTATCTGATGGCTGGCTACGAAATCGAAGGTAACGCTTATTATTTAGAGAATTCTGCCGCAACTCCTTTGCACCTGCGACGTGGGGAACTAAAACCCCGCATTATATTTGAGCAAAAAATTGCTGGCTTTATTTGGTTTTCCGCCCAAGCAGGCCTGCGTTACAACTGGCGTTTCAATGCTTTCAACTCACAAAACCCTACCAAAGACCAAAAACCATTGTTTGAAAATACCCTCGGCAATCCGCTTTATTTCAACTTAAGTATCAACTTAGTAAGTCCCTAAATGTAGTTACTGTCTTTCCCCTCTTTCAGGTTAGAAAAGGGGAAAGACAGTAATAAAATTAATTTTTTTTCACTTGCCGCTTCCATACATCGGTACGCCCAAAGAGCGATACACCAATAAAACCGCGTACTTCTAAGGTGTTTTCGTCCACTAATTTCATTTCACAAGCGTAGTCATTGCCCGTTTTGGGGTCATAGATGCGGCCTTCTTCCCACCTGTTATCGCCTTTAAATACAAAATCTCGGAGATTTTCTAAGCCTTTGAGCGGGCGCGAGCGCAAATTTTCGTCAGGGTTATTAAGGTCTTTACGAGGCGTTCCGTCAGGATCATTCCCCACTTTGAGCCACACAATTTTACCATAATATTTATCGCCTTTTTTGTAAATCTGTACCATACCCGTGCCTTCTCCATTTTTCCAAACACCCATTATATTATCGGCGTTTAGGGCTATTGAAGTAACGGTGCTTGTTAGTAACAAGAGTATGACTTTTAATGTGGTTTGAAAAAGGTTTTGCATGATTTTTGGAAGTTGAATAAAACAATTATTTTTCTATAACTCGCTTTTCTAACATTTTGTTTTAACGAGTTAGTTACAAAATTATTTTTTGAATCAAAACATCCAAAAACTTCTTATTAGACAGTCTTCAGTCGAAAACTGTATGACAAATATGCAGTCTTTTAAGTCAGCTTAGCGCGGCTAAGGCCGATAACATAAGAGCTTTTTTCTTATGCCATTTTAGGTATTTTTCCATCAAAAATTTCTTTTGAGAGCTGTCGGTCATAAGACCAACAGCGGAAAAGTGAAATTCACAGGACGTAGGCAACACAAACACCACTCGGTCAGTTACCCATAAAATCACTAACCAATACTTATCATGCGAATTTTTTTTACGGGAGGCTCGGGAAAAGCAGGAAAGCACGTCATTCCGTACCTGCTCGACCAAGGCCATAAAGTGCTGAATGTAGACCTAACGCCGCTGAATCATCCGGGCGTAGACAATCTAACGGCCGATATTACCGATTCCGGACAAATGTTCAATGCCATGACGTCTTATACCAGATTTGACGAACTGGAACCAGGCACTGGCGTGCCCAAATTTGATGCGGTTGTCCATTTTGCGGCCGTACCCCGCATCTTATTGAAGCCTGATAATGAAACGTTTCGGGTCAACACCGTGGGCACCTACAATGTGATTGAAGCGGCGGTGAAACTGGGCATTAAGAAAATCATCATTGCGTCGTCGGAGACCACCTACGGTATCTGTTTTTCGGATGGACAAACCGACCCTAAAGTGTTACCGTTGGAGGAAGATTACGACGTAGACCCGATGGATAGCTACGGATTGTCGAAGGTGGTCAATGAAAAAACGGCCCGCACCTTTCAGCGACGGTCAGGCGTAGATATTTACGCCCTTCGCATCGGCAATGTGATCGAGCCGCACGAGTACGCCGAACTCTTTCCGCATTATTTTAAACACCCCGAAGTGCGCCGCCGAAATGCCTTCTGTTATATAGATGCCCGCGACTTGGGACAAATCGTGGACTTGTGTCTAAAAAAAGACGGCCTCGGCTATCAGGTTTTTAATGCTGGAAACGACCACAACGGGGCCGTTATCCCGAGCAAAGACTTAGCCCAAAGATTCTTTCCCAATGTACCGATTACGCGCGAATTAGGAGAACACGAAGCCTTATTCTCCAATCGCAAAATCCGTGAAGTGCTCGGATTTAAAGAACAGCATAACTGGCGAAAATACGTACAATGGGAGTAAATGGGAGAGTTTGATGCGTTGTTGGTAAAAATAACACTAACAACGCATCAAATGACGGTACAAAAAGCCACTTAGCTGCTACGTAAAGTCTTTAGTTTATATTGGTTTTTCATTGATGAGCAAACTCTCACCTTTTTCATAGATGACATTGGAACGACCTACAAGCAATGGGTCGATTCTACCAATCATTTTAACATTCTTATTGTCATAGGGGACTCTATGTAAAATATAGCGCATAGCGTTCAAACGGGCTCTTTTTTTGCAATTCGATTTGACCACAATCCAAGGGACATCAGAAGTATCGGTATAAAAAAACATTTTTTCTTTGGCAGCCGTATATTCTGCCCATTTATCCATCGACGCCCTATCAATGGGCGACAATTTCCATTGTTTTAGGGGGTGAGTTTCCCTTTCTTTAAACCGTCTTTTTTGTTCTTCTTTACTAACTGAAAACCAAAATTTGATAAGAATAATACCGCTACGCACCAAATTTCGCTCAAAATCAGGCACTTGGCGCATAAACTCAGCATATTCTTCTTTGGTACAAAAGCCCATCACATGCTCTACTCCCGCCCGATTATACCAAGAACGATCAAAAAGAACGATTTCACCAAAAGTCGGTAAGTGTTTAATATAACGTTGGAAATACCATTGTCCTTTTTCTTCTTCTGTTGGTTTTTCAAGCGCAACAACGCGGGCTCCCCGTGGATTTAGGTGCTCCATCATACGTTTAATTGTACCACCTTTACCCGCAGCATCGCGCCCTTCAAAAAGAATAACAATCCGATTTCCCGTGTTCTTCACCCATACTTGCAGTTTGAGCAATTCTACTTGCAAATTATATTTTTCTGCCTCATAATTTTTTCGAGACATAAGGTTTTTGTAGGGATAGCCACCATTCCGCCAATCATGCGCCAACTCTTCATCAGGATGGAGGGTTTTCTTTGCAAGCGCCTCGTTTTCTTCTAATAAAGTTTTCAGCAATAACTGCCGTTCCTCTTTGGGGAAATTTTTCAAATAGTTTTCTGCAATAGCTTTTTTGTCTTCCTCTATTGCTTCAATAATATTTTCCAGGGCTACTGCTTCGTGGTTGATTTTGGCTTCTACTTTTCTTTTTACGTTTCTAACACCTAATTTTTCAGGTGTGGTACCACCAACGATATCTCCTTCTGCTACCCTTCGGGTTTCCGTTTGTATAGCTTCGCCAGCATTAATTGTTGATTGTTTTTTTGCCATCTCCTTATATTTTTAAAAGAATAGAGTAATTTTTTCGTTTTTTTTTATATAAAAACTGATAAAAATCACAGTTGGCTTATTAATTATTAGATAAATGCAATTTTTAAACTGGTTTTTTATGACGATGTAATTCACAGGCCGTTTTCATGCAAATTTTTCTCACTCCAAGTCTATAACGCATTGCTCTATTTTAACACCCTGAGCTAAACACTTTCCAATCCCTCAAAGCCAGTATACCCCCATAAATCAACCGCATTGGGAGTTCATGGACTGGGCATCCAATGAAAATAGATATTTACGGACAGCCTTTAAAATTTTTCTCTCTTCCCCAAAAAATTGGTTTATTTGTAAAGAACCTCAAAAACGAGGTGTATTTTCATCCAACAAACCGACTTATCTCCTTTTTATGAAGAAAATACTACTCCTAACCCTTTTTTCTTATTCGGTTTTTGCCCAAAACCCCATTGAGACTTTCACCAAAGACATGGAAAAGAGGGACGGTTTCCTGCCCTATTATTGGGACGCTAAAAAGGGCAAAATCTATTTAGAAATCACCCGATTTGATACCGAATTATTGTATTACCCCACCTTAGCCCAGGGCGTCGGCTCCAACGACATCGGCCTCGACCGCGGGCGCTTGGGGCAAGAACACATCATTAAATTTCAACGTACTGGCAATAAGGTCCTGATGGTGGAGCCCAATTACGCCTATCGCGCTCTCAGCAACGACCCGCTCGAACGCCGCGCCGTGGAAGAATCCTTTGCGCAGTCGGTGCATTGGGGATTTGAAATCGCCGCCGAAAATGCGGGTACAGTGCTCGTCGAATTGACTCCTTTTCTGTTGCAAGATGCCGTAGGAGCCATTCAGGATATTTCTCGTACCCGACAAGGCACTTTCAAATTAGACGTTTCGCGTTCGGCATTGTATTTGCCCAATACCAAAAACTTCCCTCAAAACACAGAATTTGAAGTAACCATTACCCTTACAGGAGACGCTCCCGGGGCTTATCTCCGTGCCGTAGCCCCAACGGCCACAACGCTGAGTATGCGCCAGCATCATTCCTTTGTTGAATTGCCCGACAATAACTACCAACCTCGCGCTTTCGACCCTCGCATGGGATATATTTTCACTTCTTTTTACGATTATGCCTCTCCCGTTAGTGAGCCAATCACTAAACGGTGCATTGTGCGCCATCGTTTAAAGAAACA
>JAIXPV010000690.1 GCA_027486105.1 Runella sp.
TGAATTTCAAAGCCGTTTGGCAATGACTTTTTTTTATTTCTTTCCATTACTAAAAGTCCAAAAATTGGGTAAGTTGTTCATTATGAATTACTTAATTTCAAATAATATACCCAATGAAATATTTCGTTTTTCTTGCGGAAAACGCGAAGCTCCCACAATATTGTCGGCTTCTCTGATGCCAGGCACAAAATATTCTTTGTTTAATAGATTATAACTCGTTACCTGTAAAGATACCCCTTTGATGACGTCGTGGTAGGTCAGAGCACCATCCATGATGAAATAAGGGTCAAACAATTGGATGGGGTTTCGGCTGCCGTAGGTTCCTGCCCCAGTTTTGCGGGCTCCCACATAATGAGAGGTTAGGTTAAGTCTCAAACTTTTAGTGAACTGATAATTTGCCCCGATGTTGAACGAAAAATCGGCTATATCGCTGATGCGCAAATTTGAGGTTAAGTCGAGTGGATTGGTATACGTAAAATTACTCCATACATTTAGTTTATCCCACTGGTAGTTGGCTTCTGCTTGTATCCCCCAAATTCGCTGTCGGCCAATACCCTGAAACTGATTGGTTTTGGTGCCGTTTTCCAACACAACCGAGGCTAGACCCACGGCATTGCTGTAATTGGCGCGGTAGGCGGCAATTGTAATATTAAGGTCTTTAATGGGTTTGTAATAAAGGCTGAATTCCATGTTTCGCACTTTTTCGGGTTGGAGCGTGGGATTGTTCAGTCTTCTTTCGGCGGTGGTACCGTATTTTTGAAGGTACGAAGCATCCTTGAAGGCTTCTGCATATATTGCCTTGAGAATCACGTTGCCTTTGCTATAAATGGCGGATAATCTAGGGTTTGCTACCATGCCGTATCCACCGTTGTTTCTTACGCGGTTGTTGTCAACCCGCAATCCACCCACTAAACTGAGTGACTCCGAATAGCGATATGTGGCTTGGGCATAGATTCCTATATCAAAAACCCGAAAATTGTTACCCCCTCTAAGTGTATCAGCAGGAAAACCCTGTTCTTCAGGATTGCCTGTACCCGAGGTGACATAATTTCCCTGAATAATACTATTTCGGTACTCGACTCCACCGTTAACATCTAGGTTGAGTAAAGGACTCCAAAGTGCCCGAAATTCATTGCGAAACTGGTTGGAAACGCGGTAATTATAAGTAGTAGAATAGGTTGGCCCAGTACCTGCGGCTAAGTCGGCGATTCCCAGACGGGCGTTGTAATAACCTCGATATGAAGGCAGATTGGTTCCTCCATCTATCTCGTGCAGGCGGTAAGAAGAAAGGTTGATAATCTGAAATTTATCATTGATTACCTTGTTGTACGTTACGGCAAAACTTCGATAATAGGTAATCCATCGCCCTAAATCGGCGGTATTGATTCGGGATAAGTTTGTGTACCAGGGCACGGCCCCCTCGTCGGTTTTCCAATTTGTAATGGCAATGGTTAATTCCTTAAATTCGATTTTGGTTTTCATGTACCAATTCTTAGAATAATCGTTGAATTGGACGGGCTTGTCTAAGGCATTGCCGTTAAAAAGTCGATTGTCTAATTCGGTGGCTTTTTCGGCGCCTTTGGGCGTAAGTCGGAGCGCGCTTGGCACACCGTTGGTGTACTCAACGTTGAACAGGTCAGAGTTGGGAAATCTGGTCAGTAGCTGGGTGTTGTTGATGTAATTTAAGGCATCGGTGCCTGTTCTATCCAATCTTGTGCCGTAGGCTGCGGGGTTACGGGCGTCGTAGTTCCATTCAGGGTATTTCGACAAATTCATTTCATTGGACTCAAAAAACCTACCCGTCAATGAAATGGCTATGTCTTTGGCTTTGGCCGCAATAGTTCCGTCGGCATACCGAGTTTTCCAAGTACCCGACTTTATTTGCCCATTAAAGCGTACTTTATTATTTCCGTCAATAATCTCGCGGTATTTTTTTGTAATAATGTTTATTACTCCCATGAAAGCGTTGTTTCCGTATAAAGTAGAAGCAGGTCCATAAACTACCTCCACCCGTTCTATGTCGGAGAGTGTATATTGTCGCGAAATGGGAATGTTGTCTGATGCTAAATCGTTTTCTTCCACGCCATCAATCAGCATCAACATACGGTCGTTGGAGGTAGATCGGTAGCCCCGTGTGTAGAAATTTGAATAGCCTGGGCCATTGCCCTTGGCGATGTCGAATCCTGATAAATCGTGCAGGAGTTGTTCTAGGTTTTGATAACCCCGTCTGATAAAATCTTTTTCTGTAATGACGATTACCGTGGCGGGTACTTTCAGTACGTTTTCAGCCCTTTTAGACACAGACGTAATTTGAACAATACGTTCTTGCGAATCTTTGATTCGCTGAAACATATCTTTGAATTGAGGAGAAGCGGCAAAATCAGGATCAAAATTTGGGTTGATAGCCAACAAATTTTGTATAGATTCGGCAGCTCTGGCGCTTGAGTCCATGGCCAAGTGCGCCATTGCCAATATCTTATAGGCTTGAACTTTGGCCGTTGGTGAAAAATCGGTTTTTAGACAAGGAAGAAGGATTTGGAATACTTCGTCGAAGTTGCCAGTTGTGTACTTTTTTTCAGCCTCGGGAATACTCACTGTTTCGTCGCAGATTTGCCCCATCGAGCATACAGCCTGTAAGCATGCCCCAATCAAAACCCCCCATTTTATCAGTTGTATAATTTTTATCATTGTACAGCTCATTTTCAAAGTAACGTCACTTTAATGCCGTTTGCACTTTTGTGAATTCGACATCTTTTCCTACATATTTATTCCATTCATCAACCGTCATGTCTCGGGTGATTTTTTTGCTTACTTTGGCATAGAGGTCATCAATGCCAATGTCCCAGAGTCGCACTGTACGGTCAGCGCCATAAGAGATCAGTTTTTTACTATCTTTTGTAAACCGCACGCCCGTTACCCAAGTATTGAAATCGTTGATGATAATGGGCTGTTGTTGACGTGTAATATCCTCGTAATTAAATAAGTGAACTGACCAATCAAAGCTGCTGGTAGCTACCAAATTTCCATCGGGAGAAAAGACAATTTCACTGACAGTCGAATTGTGTTTGCCCAGTACCGTCCCCGCCGAGAATTCAACGATTTTATCGTTATCGTAATCCCATACGGTTAGTACTCCAGCTGAATTACCAATCAAGATTTTTCTTCCGTTGGGGCTAAATGCCAGCGCTGTTACTCTAGGGCCCATTCCATAAAAAGCAAAAACTGCGGGTGCTTTTTTCAAATCATTTAGTTCAAAAATAACGACTTTTTCTTTTGAGCCGCAAACAATTTTCTGGCCGTCTGGGCTGAGTTTTGCGCAAAAAATATCAATCCCAGAACGAAGATTGGTGAGGGAGTCAAGGCCATTACCAGATATATTCCAGGTACGAATATTTCCGTCGTTGCTAACAGAAACCAGTTTATTGTTTTCGGCCAACAACAGCGAATGAATTGGGCTGCGGTGTCCCTTCACTACAACAGGCGTTGGGGTAGGGGAGTCGATGGTCCAACTAAACAGAGAACCAAGCGCTCCACCTGCAATAAGTTTTTTCTCATTGTTGTCTAAAATCACGGCCCTAAACCCTTCCGTTGATTTATTCCCGCGACTAAAGGAACGGGTAGGCTGAATTGGGTTGAGGCCATAGTCCCAGAGTTTGATGGTGGCATCGTCGCTTGCAGAGGCAAAAATATTGTCGCTTGATTTGATACCTACTGCTACTGAGCGTACAACGTCGGCGTGTCGGCGTAGAATTACTTTGGCACTGGTTCCAGCGGCTTTGGCCAAGGCATTAAAAATATCGGGGTTGCTTTTTTCGCCTTGGCTCTTCAGGTTTAGGTTATAGGCATGTAGGGCAAGCAAAGCGGGTAATTCATCCTGCGAATTTTCGGGCATCTGAAACGACTGAATGGCAATGGCCCGGGCAATAGCTTTTACTTTTTGGCGTTCGGCATCTCGCTTGGCGTTTTCGGCGATGGTTCTTTGGCGTTCTGCTTCGCGGCTGGCCTTTTCGGCTTCGTCCTTGCGTTTTTCAGCTTCGCTTTTGGCAGTTACAGCAATGGTCTTTTGGTTTTCGGCGTCGCGTCGGGCTATTTCTGCTTTGTTTTTTTGTTCAGTTGCTGCCTTTTGGGCCATTATAGCTTCCTGCCGCTGAATCTCCGCCTTTCGTTGTTCCGTCACCGCAATTCGTTTTTGTTCTTCGGTGAGTTGCTTTTGAGCTTCCGCAATTTCTTCCTGCTGCTGGGCAATCCTTTTTTGAGAGATTGCTTCCCGTTTTTGGATTTCCGCCTTTTTTTGTTCTGACAAAGCAAGTTGCTCCTTTTCTAACGATTCCTTTTCACTTTGTTGGGCCTGCGTTCGGAGAATAATGGATACAACCAAAAACATAAGTGACAACAAAGAACCAATTCCTAAGGCAATGGCAAATTGGCGGGTTCGTTTTACCTCTTTTTTGTGGCGACTCTCTTTATTTTGTACCTCAAATTCGTATTGACTACGGCTGTATTCAAGGTAATTTATGGCTCTTTCAAAATAGGGGTCGTAGCGGAGTGCCCATTCTTTGTTGGGGCGGTTTTCTTTCAACCACCTCAACCCGATTTGTAATTCGGGGTTTACCCATAAACCTGTTTTTCCCTGTTGGTATAAGTCGGCCGAAAAACTTAGGTTTTTGTACAATTTTGCAGATTCTGTTTCCTCATCGACCCACGTTTTTAGGCGTTTCCAAAGGTAGGTGAGGCGTTCGTGGGTGAGGTCTACTACTGATGCATCAGAAAGTGGCGTGGAGTAGGAGGGTGAAAGAAAAGAAGTCCCCAACTCGCGAAGGCGGTCTATAACATCCAAAAGTAAAAATTCATTAACCCCCGTTACTTTTTTAATAGTGGAGACCGTGGTTGGGCTAACCACCCCGACATCTCCTGAACCTACGACAATCAGGGACTTAAAAAGTTTCTCGGTTACCTGTTTGCGTTTGGCATCAAAGACATCTTGATAAATTTCTTCAGCATGTAATGAAAGCGCATCCGACATGGTACCGATGGCTTCATAGTCTTGTTCGTCAATGGGCTGCTGCGGTGATTTGTGGACTTGCCAATAGTCCCAAGTTCGCATAAGTGAATGTTGAAGCACGGGAAGTTGGTCGGTTTTACTTCCGATGTCGTTCAATAAACGGTCTACTAAAGTGGGCGAAATATCCACGCCAACGGTTTCGAGTGGCCCGTTGATGGCCTGAATGATTTCGGCGTGGTTCATCTTTGGTAATAGATAATACCCACGGTTGATGGCCTCGGTCAGGCCGTTGTAGTTGGTACAATAGTCTAAGTAATCCGAACGCATCGTGAGTGCCACGTGGATAGGCAGCGTGCGTTGCTGAATCAGGCGAATTAAAAATTCGATGAAAAGAATCGTTTCATCGCGGTCGGTGGTGATTTGGGATTCTTTTTGACGGTAGCGAAACACTTCTTCAAATTGGTCAATGACCAAAAGGATGTTTTTGTCACCGAAAAGCTGAAAAACTTTGGTTAAACCGTCAGAATCATTGAAAATAAA
>JAIXPV010000254.1 GCA_027486105.1 Runella sp.
TACACAACCATTGCCGACGAATTGTTTGTAGATAAAGAAACAATCCGGACCCACATCAAAAACATCTACTGGAAGCTCGAAGTCCACTCCAAAGCAGAAGCTATTGAAAAAGCACGGAAGGAGCGGTTGATTTGAGCGATACCTTACCCGTCCGACGGTTCCAAACCGTCAGATGGATAAGGTCGGATAAATTAGCTCAAATAAAGTTATTGGTAAGAATGTCGAGAAAAAAATAACGCTTTTTACGTCAATCCTTAATTTTCAATGGTGCGAAACTCTCCCCCAAAAGCCCCTGCCTGAACGGGTTTATAACGACCAGGCTCATGGTAGAGGGTGGCGCTAAACTTACCCGCAATGGTGCCAAGTTTGCCGTTATATTCCGTGATGGTAATGGAGCCTTTTGAGTAAACCAAATCGAAACTGACGGGGTCGAGGTATTGAGAATTAAATAATTTTCCTGTTTTTCCGCTCTCCTTACCAGACATACGGCAGTTCTCGTCTGGCCCAATTGTGTAGGTACCTTTTCCTTTGAAATTTTTGATGGAAACGCTGAGACCTGCTGGATAACTCGCATCTGGGGGCATGACTTCTTGCATACTGATATAAATACGACTACCGCTTTCGTCGTTATTGACCGTTACTTTAGGGTTTTCGTAGATTTTTCCATTGATGGTCATTCGATTGGTCGCTGCTACGGTTACGTTAGCAACCAGAATGATTTGACTGCGTCCGCCTGTTTTTAGGTCAACACTGATGGCCATAGGGTTGGTGGGAGGGACTTTGCTGGGAGCGATATAAAGAGCTTTTTCTCCCTTATTATGAACACTTAACAAGCCATTGGCTTTGTTGGCCGACAGTGCAGGTTCGCCGTTGAGACGCCAGTTTCTGAGGTTGGTATGGTCAACGGGTTCCCAAGGCTTAAGCGGCGCCAATAATGTTTCTCTTGACTCAGCCTCCTCTTTGTCGCTGTGGTTGGGTTGATAGGCCACCGTAAGCATCATTTGTTGGTTAGGGACTAAAATATTGGCGTCGTATTTCAGATAAAAATTCTGATAAAAAGCCAAAGGATATTTAAGGTCAAAGGTCGGTACGGTAAGTGTTTGATTGGCAACGTCTACTTTGAGATTAGACTTGCCAAGCCAAGCACCGTCTTCGCGCTGCCTGGCCAAACCTACCACGTTGGAGGCAGTGCCGTTGAGGCCGTCGTTGCCAAATTCCCAAGTGAGTGAAATGGGTTTGTTGAGTTTTGTTTCCTTGGGCGTTACTTCAAATGCTGGCCCGATACCGCCAGCAGCTTTGTTTTCTACCATTTGTAGTCGAAAAGCTGTTGGAGCACTGAGCGCACCCGCTGGAAAAGTCAACTGTAGGCTACCATCTGGAGAGGTCAAGGTGCCGCCTTCGGGGCCGATAGATTTGGCAACGGGCGCACCGATGGGTTTTCCTTTTTCGTTGATTTCGGCGGGGAGGTTGCCTATAGGCTCAACATCGACAAGAGTGCCAGGTGTTTGGCAGGCAATTTGACCCACGAGCCAGAGGCCCATGGTCAATCGAGGAAGAAAATGTTTCATTTTTGGCTGTAATAGTTTAGTAGATTGGATTCATCAACGAGCGTTTCAGGGCGCTCGTTGCCCCAAAATTGCTCTAATGGGCCCATTTTACGTAGCCAGAAATGATTGAATTGCGTCTTACTAGGGTTTAATTGAGAAAAAAAAGTGGTGAAGGGCTTACAGAAAAGCCCCATAACATAAAGGAACCTCTGAGATGCCTAACCTTTGTAAAAACTGGCGCATCAGCCCCCAAACATGAATCGCATCAGAAGGTACAGAATCGAAGGACAGGCGAGGCAACCGAGTCCCGTGTAAAAAGTGGCGGTGAGGGCGCCATAAGGAACGAGTTTGGGGTCGGTGGCGGCTAGTCCGGCCGTTACGCCGCTGGTGGTCCCCATCAATCCACCATAGATGAGGGCGGTGTGTGGGTTGTCGAGGCCGATGTATTTGGCCACAAAGGGCGTGCCGATGGTTACGGTGATGGCTTTGACCACACCCGCTGCTATGCTCAAGGCAATGACATCCGACGAGGCACCGATGGCCGCGCCCGTTACTGGCCCAACGATGTACGTACACGCCCCCGCGCCGATGGTAGTCAGGCTGATGGTGTCGCGATAACCCCAGATTAATGCCACACTCACACCGCCCAGAAAAGAAAGTACAATGCCTAAAAACAGCGATAATGCACCCACCCAGCCTGTGCGCCTCAGTACTAAAAAGCTCGCGCCCATGGCGGTAGAAACAATGGCGAAGTCGCGAAACATGGAGCCGCCTAGCATACCGAACCCCGAAAAAATCTTAACGTCGGCAATGCCTTTTTCTCCGCCCGAATATACGCCCCCGAAGTAGGCAATGACCAGGCCGGCAAGGATGGCGATGGCCGAGGCGGGGATTTTACGGCGGGTAAGTTTGTCGGAAATGATGCCCGATAGATAAATGATTAGACCTACCACCAAAAAGGCAAAGACTAGACCGTTTTTTTCGAGGAATTTGACGATGATTTCCATGCTTAGTTGGGCTTGGTGTTTTTAGAAAGTTTGGCTAAAAGCGGAATGGTGAGTAGACAAATCACGACGGGGACAATGCCCGCCAAAATGGCAATAAGACCACTCGAAACCGCCACTTTTACGTTTTGAATGGCCGACATTGCCACCACAATCGGAATGTACATTTGATTCCAAAACAGAATACCGTTTTCGGTAGATTTGTCAAAGTAGCCTTTTTTATGAAGCCAATCGCTCAGAAAAATCAACAGTAGCATGGCAAAACCTACTCCGCCGACGTTGGCATCAACGCCAATGAGTTTACCTAAAAATTCACCGATGAGCTGGCCGATGATGTAGCAGAAAGCCAAAATGGCTACGCCGTAAATGATCATTTTTTGGAGGTTAAAGGTGGAGGAAAACGTCGGCAGGGTTTGAGACCACCACGATTAGCCCTGCCGACGTTGAAAAATCAAAATAGCTTTTTGATGTCATTTTTGGTGACTTTCCCCATGGCGTTGCGGGGCAGTTCGTCGATGATTTTATAGTGACGTGGCACTTTGTAGGCAGGCATACGCTCGCGGAGCCATTGGTTGAGTGCTTTTAGATCGATTTCGGGGTCTTTGACCATCAAGGCCGCAACGACCAGTTCTCCCCATTCTTCGTTGGGAACGCCCACAACGCTGCAATCGCTGATGGTGGGGTGCGTGCGCAGTACTTCTTCTATTTCGAGTGCGGAGATTTTGTAGCCGCCCGATTTGATGATGTCGATAGAATCGCGCCCTAAGATGCGGTAGTAACCTTTTTCGACTACGGCTACGTCGCCCGTTTTAAACCAACCATCCTCCGTGAAAGTCTTTTGGGTGGCTTCGGGGCGTTGCCAGTATTCCAAAAATACGTTTTTTCCCTTCACCTGAATTTCGCCAGGTTGGCCCGTTTTGACGACCTGATTTTGCTCATCTACCAGCCGAACCCGGACGCCGGGCAGAGGTTTGCCGATGTAGCCTGCTTTGCGCTCGCCGTGGTAGGGATTGCTAATGCCCATGCCGATTTCGGTCATGCCATAGCGTTCCAAAAGCGTGTGTCCACTGATGGTTTTCCATTTTTCCATAACCGATACAGGCAATGCCGCCGAGCCAGAAACCATCAGTCGAAAGCGAGCAAGGTTGTCTGAAATGACTTGTTGTTTATCCTTTGGCAGACTTTCCCAGTAGGCAATGAGTTTGAAATAAATGGTTGGGACGGCCATGAATACGTTGATTTTTTCTTGCAAAAATGCCTCAAAGACCGCTTCTGCCGAAAATGACGGCAAGAACTCTACCGTCGCGCCCGACCACAGTGCGCACGAAATGACGTTAATGATGCCGTGAACGTGGTGCAACGGCAACACGCACAGAATGTGATCGGTGGCCGACCATTCCCAGGCTTTTACCAAGGTGGATACCTGCGCTTCGATGGTGCGGTGCGTCGTGACCACGCCTTTGGGCAGGTTAGTGGTTCCGCTAGTATAGAGAATCATTGCCCGGCGGTCGGGCGAAATAGGGGGCAATTTTTGGGGAGATGAAGCAGCGTCTTTAATATCTGTTAAAACAATGAAACGAAGGCCTTTTTGGGTAACAAAAGGCGCTAAAAGCTCGGCATATTCGGCCCCTGCCACAATGATTTGCGCGTTGGTATCGTCGATAACGTACTCTAATGAGGGTAATGGGTACGTGATACACAACGGAACTGCCACGCCGCCAGCGCGCCAAATGCCCCACTGCACGCGCACATAATCAAAGCCTGGTGAAACCATGAAAGCTACTCGGGTTTCGGCCAAATCGATTGTTTGTTCAAGTAATATTGACGCAAATCGGTGCGAAGCTTCCAGTAGATATTGGTAGGTATAGGTTTGATTGTCGGCGACAATGGCTTGATTGCCGAGGGTTTGGGAAGCGTTTTTGATTAACTGTAGCATAGGTTAAAAAAAGGAAAGGCTCAAAGCTATTCGAAAATGAGCATTCTGCCAAAAATGAGCGAAGCTTATTGAAAATGGATTTGGCATTATTACGAATGAAAAATACTTCAAAGAAAATATTATTGATTTAGCAGTTCATGCAACGTTGTGGGTAGTTTTCTCATCTTATGACCAAACCAGCCACGAGATGAAAGAACTACCGATTAATTTGAATGGGGTATTGGGGTGGATAGGCCTCCTTGGAGGGTTGGTTTGGGTGCTGCTTTTTGTGGTACGCTCTGAAAAAATGCTTCAAAAACCCTTGAAAATCAACTTGTTGTTTTTTGGTATAAAGTCAAATCAGGAATACGCCGTTGGCTTGTTAAATCGCTTGTTCAGACTCATGAACGAGGAAAAATTGTACTTGGAAAAAAATATTTCGCTTGAATCTCTGGCCGCTCGACTCAATGTCACGGTGGCGCAGTTGACGCAGGTAATCAACGAAAATTTAGAACAAGGCTTCCCCGAATTGATTTCGACTTACCGCATTCAGGAGGCCAAACGCCTGCTTGTTATGCCCGAATACCAACAAGACAAGATGGAAGACCTCGCCCATAAAGTAGGGTATGAGTCTATTGCTCTCTTTGACGATGCCTTTAAAAACTTCACCGACCAGACTCCCACGGAATATAAAAAGCGAATGAGTATGATTTGTCTATAAACTATTTCATAAACAATAGTAAAATAGTAGGGAAATCATTGCCGTTTCCTGTTGCCAAATCGAAAGGAGTTCCTAAATTTGAGGTACCTAAACCTTGATGATGATGAATTGGCTCTTTGCATTTTTATACCGGATGTTCGGATGGGGCATCCTTGGACGGGTTCCCAAAGAACTAAAAAAAGGAATATGGGTAGTTTGCCCGCACTGGAACAGCTCTGATTTTTTTATTGGAGTTGGCGCAAGGGCTTCCATTGGCGTTAAAATGGGCTTTTTGGGAAAAAGCACTCTTTTTAAATGGTATTCAGCTTGGTTTTTTCGGGCATTGGGTGGATATCCTGTGTATCGCGAAAAATCTAATAATTTGGTGGATGCTGTGGCCGAGACCTTCAAACAAAATGAGTTTATTCATATCGCTATTGCGCCCGAAGGCACCCGCAGCAATACCTCTAAACTCAAAACGGGCTTCTATTTTATGGCCCTCAAAGCACACGTACCGCTTGTGCTTGTTGGCTTTGATTATACCCGAAAATTGGTGGTATTTGGTGAGCCAATTTACCTCACTGGCGATTACGTCAAAGATATGAAGCCTTTCTATGATTTTTACCTGACGATTCAAAGTCCCAAAAAAGAATGGTTGCTGCTTTATGAACAAACGGGCGTTATTCCTTTTCCCAAAGAGCAAAAGGCGGAAAAGTAGAATTGGGAGCTGAAAAACCGAAAAACCGAAAAATTTAAAATGTAAATCGGAAGGCCGTGACGAGATGCCGTTGTAGTAACGATATGGACTTTTGTGATACTTAATTTTGTAGCCCTCTCAAAAACGCTGCAATTCGCTCACTTGCCAAACCGTCGCCGTAGGGATTATTGGCTTCCGACATTTGTCGATAAAGCGTCTCGTTTGTCCATAACTCACTGACCGATTGTACAATAGAGTCACGGTTAGCCCCCACTAGCCTGACGGTGCCTGCATCAATGGCCTCGGGGCGCTCGGTGGTGTCGCGCATGACCAAAACGGGTTTTCCCAAACTCGGAGCTTCTTCTTGGACTCCGCCAGAATCGGTTAGAATAGCCCAACTTTTTTTCATAGCGTACACAAAATTGGTGTAGTCTATTGGTGCTGGTAAATGAATGTTGGGGAGGTTGCCCAATCGGTCATAGACTGGCTGCTGAACATTTGGGTTAAGGTGGACAGGATACACTATTTCAAGGTCTGGATACTTTTCGGCCAAATGACGTAAGGCGTCACAAATTTGGATAAATCCATCTCCAAAATTTTCGCGACGATGCCCTGTCACGAGCAAAATTTTTCGACCCGATTCAAAAACACGTTGAATAGAAGGCAGAATATCATCAGAAAAATGGGTGGCCCGTTGGCTGACGTAGAGTAAAGCATCAATGACAGTATTGCCCGTTTTTAAGATGAGTTTAGGAGCAACACCTTCCTTTAAAAGTGCCTGAACGTTGCGGTCGGTGGGTGCAAAATAATAATTGGCTAAACGGTCGGTAATGAGGCGATTGGCCTCTTCAGGATACGGCGATTGAAGATTACCCGTACGCAATCCCGCTTCGACGTGTGCAATCTTAATACCCGCATAAAAGGCAGCCAATGACGTAGCCATGCACGTAGTAGTATCTCCGTGTACCAACACAATATCTGGTCGATAAGATTGGAAAAGTGTACGTAGGCCAGTCAGAATACGGCAGGTAATATCGGTCAAATCCTGACCAGACTGCATCACATTGAGATCAAAGTCGGGTGTTAGTTCAAAGATATCCAGTACCTGATCCAGCATGTGTCGGTGCTGTCCAGTTACGCATAGTTTATGCTCTACATGCGGATTTTGGCTTAGATTTCGTACCACCATTGCCATTTTAATGGCTTCGGGTCGGGTACCGAATACGGTCAATAACTTCATTTTCTAGATATCAAACAAGATAAAAATTGCACTCAATTCACGTTTAATTTATACGACACTTGCCAGTGTATCGGGTTTCCAGCCCACAGCCACAATCTTCCCCTCTTTTTCAATTATGGGGCGCTTAATCACCGAAGGCTTTTCCAGCATGAGTGCAATGGCACTTTCGTTGTCTTGTATGGCGTTTTTTTGCTCGTCGGAGAGTTTTTTCCATGTGGTTCCTGCCCGATTGATGAGAATTTCTTTGGGCTGTTGAGTGAGCCAGAGTGCTAGCTTTTCGGGCCCAATACCGTGTTTTTTATAGTCGTGAAACGTGAAGGGTAGTTGATTTTCTTTCAGCGCAGTTACTGCTTTTTTGACGGTGTCGCA
>JAIXPV010000291.1 GCA_027486105.1 Runella sp.
AGCCTGCTGGAGCAGGGTCTTCCCGTGCCAGAGTGGGTGGCTTATGTAGTGAGTGCCGTGGGCACCATCACGTCGCTGCTGGCCAAGTTTACCATCAAATTGGATAAGTAAGATGCTCAGGAAGCTGATCAAGCGAAGGGCGATGTTTGCCGATATGCACCAAAAGGATGTACCCGGAGCGTCGTTTTCGATTGCTTACCGTAAGCAGGACGGCAGCATCTCGCGCAAACGGCGCGTGGGGAAGTCGTTTAAGAAAGTGCCGGGACAATCGGGCTTCAGAACCAACATCGGCCACAATCATCTGCTGCTCTTGCACGATTTTGACACCAACGAAGATTTTAACATTCACATTGATCTCATTGTGGAATACAATGGGATGACCGTAGACCACCGCGTATGAACGTACAACGAATATCAGACGGGCTTTTTGTGCTGCAAAACGCAGTACTGGAACTTACGCCACCCGCGCGTGATCAGAGCTTTGGCGTGGGCAGCGTACACCAAGCCCAAAACGACATGTATCCGCACGTGCGCTGGGGAGCCGGCGACGATGAGCCCAATTTTATCAATAAGCTCATCGAAAAAAACAACCAAGTGCGCGGGCAGCTCGAAGCCCTGCGGGATATCATCTACGGTACGGGTATCGGTTTTTTTAAACGGACCATCACCGAAGGCAAAGTGAGCCTTGAGCCGTGGTTTGATGAGCAGGTGGAGGATTGGGCCTACGAGACCGACCTCAACGATTATATCGTGACCTCTATCAACCAGATGACCCATACGGCCAACCGCTTTACACGTTGGGTCTGGGATATTCAAAAAGCCTGGTACCGCCTCGACGTCAGCGATGGCTTCATGACCCGCGTAGGGCGGCCAGGGCCGAGTGGCATTTTTGAGTACCACGTCAACCCCTACTTCGGGGAGCGGGGCCTTTACCGCCCACAGGATACTCAGCGGCTGCCCATGATGCAGCCCCACAACCACGAGGCCAACATAGCGCGGCTGGTAACGATGCGCCAGAGCAAAATCAAAATACCCGGCAATCCTTACTACTCCTACCCGGCGTGGTGGTGTGCGCGGAGCTGGATTGAGCTAGCCAACCTGATTCCGATTTTCCATTATAATGGCATCAAAAACGGCTACAACATCAAGTACCTGATCCGGATGCCGATGGACTACTTTGACGTGGAGGGCAAAAAGCAGCTCGACGAAAAAGCCGTGAAGGGAAAATGGAAGGACTTCAGCGAGAAGCTCAACTCGTGGATGGCGGGCGAAAAGCAGGTCAACAAAACGATGCTGATCAAATACCTGCGCGGCGGCGACGGCAAAATGATGGACAACGTGGACGTGGTACCGCTGAAAAACGAAATGTCGGACTCGGCTTACTCGCAGGTATGGGAGATGGCCAACATCAGCATTGCCAACTCCATGGGAATCCTGCCCACGCTGGCGGGCGTCAACCCCGGCAAAGGCAACGACTCGGGCTCGCAGATACGGGTCATGGCGGAGTTTCAGCAGGCCAACCGCACGGCCATCGTGCGCAATGCCATTCTGGAGGACGTGCGCCACTGCCTGGTAGCGATGGGCAAACGGGACATCATCCCGATGTTTAAGGACGTATCACTCACCACCCTCGACGCCGCTCCTACGGGCAAAGCGGCCGTCGTAAACCACGGCTCTGTATAATGCTGGTGTCGATCACAACTTTCAAAAAGCACGTATCAGGCGTGCAGGGAGCACTCACCGAGAGTACCATTGCCTCCCACCTGAAGGCCTCCGAGCGGGATTTTCGGGCCATGATTGGCGGGCCGCTCTATGATTTTTTGGGGCAGGTAGCGGTAGGCTCCCCTGCCGATGAAAAAGACCTGCTGGATTTGGCCGAGGCCGTTATCAGTTGGAAAGCCTACGATCTGGCCATGCCGCACCTCAAGATGCGGACCAGCGACTTGGGCCTGCTGGTACAGCTGCCAGCCAACACCGTGATGCCCACCAAATGGTACTACACCGACACGCGGGACGCCAACATGGTGATGTACGATTTATTCCTGGAGCATTTTTATGAGCAGCTGGAGGTAGTAAACCCTGAAGCGTGGAATACCTCCGACGCCCACAAAGACCGCAATGCGCATTTTATCCGCTCGCCCAAAGAGCTGGACAAATACGTGGGGCTGGTGGGGCGCAATGCGCGTTTTTTTGATCGCCTCACGATGTACATTGGGCGGGCGGAGGAGTTTTATATTGCGCCGGCCATCACGGAGGGCGTATACGATGCCCTGCTCGAAAAATGGCAAAACCCAGCCGCCACGCTGACCGCCACCGAGAAGCGGCTGGTGGAATATATCCGCAAAGCCCTGGGGCCGTTGGCGGTTTATGAGGCGTATCCTTACTTGCCACTGTTGGTAGATAATGAAGGCATCCGCCAAGTACGCAAAAGTGACGGCACGCGGGAAGAAGACCTACCCGATGGCAAGCTGCGCGATGCTCAGCGCAAACAGCTACTCGGCGACGGGCAGGTGTACCTCAGCAAGCTGCGCACGTGGCTCGACTCCGTGGCTACGGCCGAGCTATTTGCGCAGTACCATACGCGCCGGCAGGAAGAACTGAATGATTTTAGCAGCGACGACGATTATACCCACTCGGCCAGTATCGTACTATGATGAAAATACAGCTTCATAAAACCTACGAGTTGCCCCAAAGCTGGCAGGAGCTGCCCCTTGAGCGGCTACCGATGGTGGTGGAAATGGCGTTTTTGAGAAAAACGGGCGCTTCGGCCTACCATGACCTGTTTAGGGCCGTGCTCGGAATACCCGAGAAGGAATACCGCAAGGTGATGAACCGGTACTTTGGGCGGCACGTGTCGGCGGCTACCCGCGAGAAAAACGCCGAAGAGCTGCACTCCCTGCTGCTGGCCGTGCGCTGGATCTGGGAAACAGACCTGACGCGGCGGCCCTTTGAGTACATCGAAGCCGAGGGCCAAAAATGGCTACTGCCCGAGCAGGGTTTTAAGACCATGAGCTGGGGGGAGCTGTCGGATGCGTTTGTGCATTCGAAGGCCTACGCCGAGCAGCTCGAAGCGGGCGAAACCCGCCTGCACCTGCTGATTGCGACGCTATGCCGCCCAGCCCAAAAAAAACGGGGGGACTTCGCAGCCGCGCAGGCATGGAACGGCGACGAGCGGGAGCCTTACAACGAGCACTTCGTCAAGACCCGGCTGGCGGGCGTAGAAAAACTCCCTGCCGCTACCAAGGCCGCGATTTATCTGTGGTTTGTGGGTACGATGAATGAGGTGTTTGGCTCGTATGAGCTCTTTGGCGATGGCCCTGCGCAGGAGGAGGACTATCCGGGCCAATCGTTTGTGCGGAATACCTTCACCTTGGCCGAAAAGGGCATATTTGGCTCGGTACCGCAAACCCGGACGGCCAATCTGCACGAGGTATTTTTGTTTTTGGAGGAGAATAATAAACGCGAGCGCCGAAAAGAAAGCGCCCAAGAAGAAGCCCATAACTATGCTGCCAACTGATTTATTTTGGGAATACCTCAAGCCGATACTGGAGGCTATTGAAGGCGTAACCTCCGTGACCCTCTCCGACGCCGAGCGCATGGACCGGCTATCGATGGCCAGCCGGGGCGCGGATGTGTACCCTGCCGCCTTTGTGATGCGGCCCAAGTACCGGGGTTTGGATGAAAACACGGGCGTATACGCCCATAAATTCAAAACCACGATGTACTTCTTTGTGATGGCTGGCCCCGAAGAAGCCGAGCAGGATGCCGCCTACCAAACCGCCGAGCGCATGAGCGTCGACCTGATGAATAAGCTCTTTATCGACTCCAAAACCTACGCCTGCCTTTTTAACATCAGCACTTTTGAGGCCGAGCCAGTCATTTACAAAACCCTCGACGCCACTTACGGCTACGAGGTGAGTTTTGAAGTGGGGCTATACATCAACCATTTATTGGCACACTAATAATGAAAATCCTTTTTAACATCTTGCTGTATCGGTTTTTGTTTGAAACGGTGTTTTGGCTTTCTTTTCCAATAACATGGACGTATCTGCTCGTGATGGATGTCATCGCTTGGCGCAGGCCATGGCCATGGGGAAAGCTGATGCTGGTACGGGCAGAAGTGATCAGAAAATTCAGACCTTGATATGTTGATAGATCCTCTCAAGAGTGGATTGGTGTTTTTGCCGATGCATTTCAGCCGCAATGCCCTGCTGCACACCATCCCTGCGGCCGACCCTGAGCTCACGAGCCGGAGTGGGCTGAAGTATTTTTTGGAAATACAGGTACCACCTTACCCCAACGCGGCGAGCTTTGAGGCGCTGAGTGAATCGGAAGGCCGTGAGGTACCCGTGGATACCTCGGGCGTGGCTGTGTATGAAGGAGCGGCCTTCCGATATAACACCATCAACGGCAAGATTGACGGCCTGCTCACTTGCCCACCACCCACCAAAGGGCAAAGCGCCATCAGTGTTACGGTGACCCAAACGACACCCTTCCGGCTCCGAGAACGGGTACAGGGCGGCACTCCTGCGGTCAATACCGATACCACGGGAGCCGTGAAATACGCCATCAAAGCGGGGCTTGACAACAAAGATTTTGAGGCGTGGGGGGAGCAGTTTTTTAACCTCTACCAAGCCGATGCGCGGCAGTTTCTGACGTGGCTACCCAACGACCGTCTGGTAAGCCGCGCCCAGGAAGAATACCTCTCTTTTGTGCTCAACTTCACCCCGCTGCCCGCCGAAGTACGCCTGCGCGCACGGGTCACGTACAACGACGGCGCCGAGCCGACCGTGAGTACCAAAATGACCGTAGCTCGCCCGCCGCTGCTGTCGATCATCCAATGCCCAGCTGGAGCTGAAGTGCTCGGTATCCCTACCAATGCCAAGTATTATGAAGTATGGCTAACGGATGAAAATGACCTTCGGCTCTCGGAAGTGCGGCGGTACTGGCTGGATGCCATGCCTACGCTGGCCGAGCGGCACATTACGTACCTCAACAGCCTCGGCGGCTGGGATACCCTACGCCTGACGGGGCTGGGCAATGAGCGTCTCAGCGTACGCCAGACACTGGCCGAGCGAGACCTGAATACCTCGACGGTACCCGAGCTGATCGTGATTAGCAGCGAGGGCGACCGAAGCCTGACGGTATCGACGGGTAACTTTCGGCAGGATGCGGCCACGCACGTGCAGTGCCTGCAAGAGCTGCTGCTCAGCCCGGTGCGGTATTTGCACACTCCGAAGGGCTTTGAGAGCCTGCGCCTGACCACCAACCAACTCGACTACGGCAGTGATGAGCGCCGTGTGGAGGCCCGCACATTAACTTTTGAGATGGGAGAAACCACAGCCAACTTCAGTCGGATGGCACCCTCGCCACCGCAACCCACGCGGCCCACCCGCTGGCGTGGCCTGAACCTGCGCTATATCCTGGACGAATTTGGCAAGCGCACGGGGGAGGTCATCTTTGCGCAGTTGGAAAAAGTCTACATCGATACCGAAGAACTTTATAAGCCCGTGACGCGCAAGCCCAACACCCCCGGCGACCCTGATTATATTGAGCCAATCGTGAGTGGATCCATTACGGTAGGAGAGACGCCTTACCCCAACGCGGCCATTTCGAGAGTAGGGACTTTCAACCGCAGCAACTGCGGGGTAGGGTACATTGGCGGGCCAGTCACGATTGTGATTGCGGCGGGTAAGTACGGCGGAGAAAGCCCAGGCGACGCCGATGCGCTGGCCGAGGCTGAATATGCCGCCCTCAATACCCAAGCCTACGCCGATGCTAATGGCAGCTGCACGGCCAACAGCACGCCGTTTGCCTTTAGGGTAGACAACAACGCCACCGACAGCGGCGGTAGTGTGGCGGGGATTGTGGCCATTGCGAGCTCGGGGGCGGATATTGTTCCCAATACCTCACCGGGAGGGGAGCAGACCTCACCGCAGAGTTACGCGCCTGGCACGTACAGCATTCTGTGCCGGGTAGCCTATCCATCAGGCTCGCCCAAGAAAGCAGGGGTGCTGAGGATTTTATCCAAAAATCGTTCGATTGCGTTCTCCAACAACGGCTTGTTTTTGTTTGAGAATGTGGTCATCAATAGTTCTGATCACCCACTCACCGTTACCGTCGAAAACGCATGATAGGAGTACGCATCAATGGCCAACTGCTGGACCTTACGCCCAAGACCAAAGTGCTGTGGGAGTTTAATAACCCTTATTTGCTCTATGACCGCATTGAGAGCAGCAAGGCGAGCTTTCCGAATATTCCGTTTTCGGCAGGAAACCAGCGGATCTTCAACTATTACCAGGAGCCGCAGGCCAGCGTGGCGCTGGGGGAGTTTGAGTGTGAGCAGTTTTATGGCGGGGAGCTGATTCGGGCGGGGTACTTTGTGCTCACCGAAGCCGACGAGCGCGGCGGCTATCGGGGGGCATTTACGGACCGACTCGGGCGCTTTTTTGGCGACTACCAGACCAAGCTGCTCACCGAGATTGATTTTGGGAGCGTGGCGGTACCGCCCGTACTGACCCCGACGCTATCGGACGCACTCGGGACGGTGTGCTGCTTTCCTACCATCCTAAACCCTGATTATTATGGTACCAACGGCGGGAGCGTAAGCTACTCGGGCAAGGTCAATGACTATACGGGCGGGGCGTATACGGCTGCGGGCCCCAAGGTGCCGATGGTGATGGTGAAGTGGCTGCTGCTGAAGATTGCGGCCCTGACGGGTACGACCATCGAGGGGGATTTTCTGACGCATCCGGTTTGGCAAACGTTGACCATCTACAACACGCGGGCGCTGGACGGCGCGGCGGCCGTGACTGTAAAAAACCACCTGCCCGAGCTGACGCTGGAGCAGCTATTCATTGAGCTGCGCAAACTGCCCAACCTAATGTTTACGTTTAACGCTCCCGAAAAAAAGCTGAAGATTGATTTTTGGGGGGATAGGCTCGCGGCCGTAACAACCAAGAACTGGACGCGAAAACTTGTGGCGGGAGGCATCAAAACCCCAGAGATGAACCGCCGCCTCCAGCTCGGCAGCGACCTCGACGGCGGCGACGGCCTCATGAAAGATAAACCCACCCTGATGGCCGACTACCTTACGCCTGAGCTCGCCGAGCCGACGGGAGTAGCACCGCTGAAAAGTAAGTTTTCGA
>JAIXPV010000413.1 GCA_027486105.1 Runella sp.
ACATTGTCGTCATAATGCCCTTTGGTATAGGCAGTCAGGTCATAACAACCACTCATTGCAATCACCCCATTGAAAAGGTCGGGGCGACGAAAATAAAGATTGGCCGAATGAAGAGCCCCAAAGGATGCCCCCGCCACAACAATCGGAGTATTCGGGCCAACCTTACTTTTGATGTAAGGAATTACTTCGTTATAAATATATTCGTTGAATTGTTGGTGACGAATCCCTTTATCACGGCCACTCATGTGCGGGTTCATCCAGCTTTCGGTATTGATGCTATTGACCGAAAACACCTTCACTTTTCCTTCATTGATTGATTTACTGATGCTCTCGATGAGCCGACAGCGCTCGTACTCAAGGTAATCTGATGCTGCCGTCGGAATCATCAAAAGCGCAAACCCATAATGCCCATACGTGGCGATTTCCATGTGTTTGTTGAGTGCCGGAATGTACCAACCGTCTAATTAGCGCTGCATATTGATTTTTTGATTAATTGAAGAACTAATTAAGAGAAAGGGTTTATTGAAAAGCGTAATATATAAATGAACTTTGCCAAAGTTCGTAAAACCCTTTATTTTTGGCAACTTCCAAACCCATTCTTTACATGCTCATTTTTGCTATTTGCCTTTATCTATGCCTCAATATAGCAGTAGGCGTATGGGCTTCTCGCCGCATTCATACCACCGAAGATTTTGTACTAGCAGGCCGTAAGCTCCCCATGATGATGGCAACGATGGTCACTTTTGCCACGTGGTTTGGTTCCGAAACCATGATGGGTGCTCCGTCGGAGTTTCTGGAAGGAGGTTTTCTGGCCGTTATGGAAGAGCCCTTTGGAGCGGCGTTGTGTTTGGTATTGGTCGGTGTTTTTTTTGCCCGAACGTTTTATCGCTGGAACATCATCACCTTCTGCGATTTCTTTCTTGTGCGTTTTGGGCGCACTTCCGAGTTTGTGTCGGCAGTGATGATTATTCCTTCGTATTTTGGCTGGATTGCCGCTCAATTTGTGGCAATGGGCATCGTAGGTCAGGTGATTTTTGGGTTGCCTTTGAGCACAGGTATCTGGGTGGGAGCGTTGTTAGTGATGGTCTATACTTTCATGGGCGGGATGTGGTCGGTGTCAATCACGGATTTTTTGCACAACATCATTCTCATTGTAGGACTTATTATTTTGGCTGTTATTCTATTTGGCAAAGCAGGGGGAATTATGCCCGTAACGAGTCAACAACCCGTAGATTTTTTTCGACTTACACCCAAAGAAGTCACATTTCAAAGCTATGCCGAATACCTTGCGGCCTGGATTACCATCGGTCTTGGCTCCATTCCGCAGCAGGATATTTTTCAACGCGTGATGGCCTCCAAAGATGCCGATACTGCCGTAAAATCCTCAATATTGGCGGGATGTATGTACCTGACAGTAGCCCTATTGCCCCTATTTATTGCCTTGGCCGCCAAAACCTTATATCCTGAATTAATGCAGGGAAATACCGCCTTGATTATTCCAAACATGGTACTAAAACATACTCCCCTTGGGATACAGATTTTATTTTTTGGGGCGTTGATTTCAGCGTTGTTGAGTACGAGCAGCGGGGCTATCCTAGCCCCAGCGGCGGTATTGGGAGAAAATATTGTCAAACCTTACTTCCCCAAACTCAATGACCAACAGCTCCTGACCACGATGCGAATCGGCGTAGTTTTGGTGACACTTGCGTGCATTTGGATGGCCCAATCAAGGCAGGATATTTTCGAATTGGTGAGTGAATCCTCCGCTTTCAGCTTGGTTTCGCTCTTTGTACCGCTAACGTTTGGATTGCACTGGAAACGAGCCAGCGCTGTTGGAAGTTTGGCTTCTATGATTCTGGGATTGAGCGTTTGGATTGTGTGTGAGTTTGTGTGGCACACTACTTTCCCTGCACTGCTATACGGAACCTTGGCTAGTTTGGTTGGAATGATTGTGGGCTCGTACGCTTATCCGAAAAAAGACTGATCTATTTTTCCAACGTATCCGCCCCTCATAGAGGCGATGCAAGAACCAACATTAGGATAAAGATTAAGCTGCGCCAAAGCAGCCACGGGCTGCCAGACAATTTCAAGGGCCGTTGTCTGGGCAGGATTAAGGATTGGAATTCCTCCTACAATTTGGCCCCGAAAAATACAATGAAGCACATCTTCTTTTGTGGGTGATAGCAACACTTCTCCCGCCATGAGCATTTCTCCGATTTCGGTTTCAATGCCAAGCTCTTCACTCAGCTCCCTTTCAACGGCTTGCGTCAACGTTTCGCCTAGGTCGGGATTTCCCCCTGGCAACGCAAAGACATCGTTGCCACTGTAATTGTAGCGCAATAATAAAACGTGGTTGTTCTCAATAATCAAAGCAGAAGGACGTACTTTCATAATAGTATGGCACGGAAAAATAAAATAGGGCGCGTAAGAAAAACATTTTTTGACGGTAAACTTACTATTTACCCTACTGTTCAATTTTAGTGTTTTTCTGAATATCTATCAAATTTCGCGCCTATGTTTCCATTCAACAGACTAATAATCTCCGCCAGCACCACCACCGCCGAAATCTCCACCGCCAAATCCGCCAAAGCTGCTACCGCCGCCACTGCTGCCACCGCCCCAATTTCCTGAGGAGCTTCCCCAGCCAGAAAAGGTTGTGTACGGAACCCAGTCGCCACCACGGTTACCCATTCCACCGCCACCGCGATTGGAACGGGAGAAAATAATGATGATAATAATAATAACGATAATGAGGAAGATAATTACCCACAATGGAAATTCATCTTCGCCGTCAGAGGGGTCGGCTTTAAACTCGCCAGTAGCGTATTTAATAATTTCATCAGTGCCCCGGTCAAGGCCGCGATAGTACATTTCAGCCTTAAATTCAGGTGTAATTACTTCCCGAATGATTCGTTTAGCAATCACGTCTGGAATGGCTCCTTCTATGCCCCGACCCGTAGCAATAAAAATCTTGCGGTCTTGCGTAGCCCATAGCAGCACTATGCCGTTGTCTTTGTCCTTTTGTCCTACCCCCCAGCGGCGGCCTAATTCAAAGGCATAATCGCCCGCGGGATAATCGCCCGTAGTTTTCACCACCACCACCGTAATTTGGGTAGAAGTTGTGTCATTGTAAGTCCGAAGTTTTTGTTCAAGGGTATTAAGCTCGGTCCCGTTGAGCATACCCACATAATCATTGACCAATCGCTTCGGCGACATCGGTTCAGGAATATCCTGTGCCCAAAGACCGACGGCTAAAAACGAAAAATATAGGATAAAAAGGAGTTGACGCATTGGGGTAATTAACGTTAGGGAGCTAAGGGTTAGGGATTTAGTTATTTCTTTTGGATAACCTCCACCGAAGGTTATCCAAAAGAAATATCATCTGAAAGCTCATTTGTATCGTTATCCTGACGGGGAAAGTACTTTTTAAGCTGTTGTCCCGCTTGTTCTATTCCTGCACTGAGCCCTTCCGAAAAAGCCTCTTTTACAAAATGGGCACGCATTTGGTCGCGGATAGCATCCCAAAATCCTGCAGGAACCCGTTTGTCAATTTCTTTATCTCCCAGTACGGCAAAT
>JAIXPV010000507.1 GCA_027486105.1 Runella sp.
AGCCTTTTTTTTCATAGAAACGATGCGTATCCACCCGCTTTTTATTGGCGGTTACTTCTAGAATTTTGAAATTTTCACGTTCTGCCACCTTCATCAATTCCTGAATCAATAGACTTCCAACGCCTTTGGATCGATAATTTTCCACGATAAACATTTCCTGAATCTCTCCTACTTTTCCGCAATGATGGAGCAACCACTGCGCATGAACACTTGCATAACCTACGCACTTGGCCTCATCAAAAGCCATAAAATAATGGCAATCAGGGTTTTTGAGGTTTCGGTTGAAGATTTCCTGAAATGCGTTAAAATCCAACTTCTCTTCTTCCAACGCACAAAGGAAGTCGTAGACCGTAATGACATCGCCTTCGATGGCTCGTTGAATGTGGATGGTGGCAGACACAACAAACAAAATAAAAGTGAATCAATAATTACCTCAAAACTCTTGCATTAGGTCCGACTCGTACACCAGCGTTCCTTTGACGTTGCTGGAGGTAATGGAAACCATCGCTTCTGCCACCTTATCTGCGTCAATGGCTCGGTATTTTGCAGGGATAATGAACTGAAATAGTTTCGATAGCCACTCTCCTGCTTTTTCGCCGAAACGGCTTTCCTGACGCGCACCTACCAATAGTGAAGGCCGGAAAATAAGCAACGTTTCATAGCCCAATTTTCGCAACGATTCTTCTACTTTTCCTTTGACTTGATTATAGTAAAACAACGAAGTGTAGTCGGCACCCATGGCCGTAATGATGGCAAAACGTTTCGCTCCATTGGCCAAAGCTATTTTGGCGACTTCCATGGGATAAGTATAATCTACTAAATAAAAAGCCTCTTTCGACCCTGCCTTTTTCATGGTCGTCCCGAGGCAACAAAAGATATCATCTGCTTCAACGAGAGCTACATCAGGATGGTCAAAATCAAAAATAATACTTTCTAGTTTGGGATGACTACCCGTATAAGGCTTACGTGCCAACACTTTTACATGGCTGTATTTTTCAGAAGCCAATAGCTTTGCTACCACCTTCGCTCCTACCAAACCTGTAGCTCCAATTACTAACGCACTACGTTTTTCGGAGGTCATCATTGTATAAATATTTAGGCATTCCTGTCGATAATTAGGCTGTATCTGACCAACTTACTATTTAAGTATCTAAATTCTTTGCATGTATATTTTGGTCTGTGGCAACAATTGAAGTAAAATGCAAAAAAAAAGGGAGTTGTAAAAGCGTCCTCTCAATAAATTATTAAACGGTGAATGACCTAGTAGTCAAATTCCAGTACTTCTGCGTCATTCAGTAAAAGCTTGGTCAGTTTGTCGTGTTTACGCTCCGGGCCCTGAATTGCCCATGTCCCACTGATGGTGTTACCGACTCGATTTTGCACCCCGCGTTTGGCATCTAATCCTAATTCTTTAAAAAGGCTTTCATAATTTTTTAACGTTTTTTGTTGATACTTACAAACAATACGGTAATTACGAAGCTGATTATGACGGTTGATAATGTCTTGAATCGGAACGAGCGCGTATAGCACAAAAAGCACCAGTATAGACGACGCCAAGGCAATTTCATAATAACCGATACCTACGCACATCCCCAACGCCGCCGTAGCCCAAGCAGTAGCCGCTGTAGTAATACCCGAAACACGGTTGCTCTCCCGGAAGATAATCCCACCGCCAATAAAGCCGATTCCCGTAACGATATTGGAGGCAATCCGCCCCGCATCTCCTCCTAATTTGGTTGAAATGACCGTAAAAAGCGTAGAGCCAATAGCAATCAACATCATTGTTCGGAGCCCCGCCGATTTACTGTGGTATTCACGTTCTAGCCCAATCAGCGCACCTAATCCAGCCGCAATCAATAGTCTTATGATATCTTCCGTAAAAAAAAAGCTCATCTCTATCCGAGGTTTATCCTCATAATCAGTTATTTACTCCCTAAATCCTTATCAACCCCATTTTATTGATTCATTAATTCTTCAATTTCCTCGGCTTCAATGGGTATATGCGCCATTAGGTCAATGTTTCCGTCGGCAGTAATCAAAATATTGTTTTCGAGCCGAATCCCCAATTTCTCTTCTTTGATGTATATACCTGGTTCGCACGTAAAAACCATGCCAGGGGCAAAAGCACGGTAGCGGCTTCCCACATCGTGGACATCCAACCCCAATAAATGCGACGTACTGTGCATAAAATACCTCTTGTACGCTGGCCAATCAGGGTCTTGTTTTTCAATATCCTGCTTCGTCAATAATCCCAAGCCCAACAACTCACTTTCCATGATTTTGGCTACTTCGGCCTGATATGCATCGGGCATTGTGCCCGTCACGAGCATCCCACGCGCAGCTTTCATTACCCGCAATACGGCATCATACACCTCCCGCTGACGGGGCGTGAAACGACCATTAACTGGAATAGAGCGCGTCAAGTCGGCATTGTAATTGGCGTACTCAGCAGCTACATCCAGCAGTAAAATATCTCCCGATTTGCATTGACGATTGTTTTCAATGTAATGCAACACGCACGCATTTTTTCCCGAGGCAATAATGGGACTGTACGCAAAGCCTTTGGAACGCTTTCGGGTAAATTCATGGATAAACTCGGCCTCAATCTCGTATTCCCACACCTCAGGTTTGACAAAATTTAAGACTCTTAAAAATCCGTCGCGGGTAATGTCAATGGCTTTTTGAAGTTGGCTTATTTCCTGCGGTTGCTTTACGGCGCGTAAATAATAGGCCAGCGGTGCCAACCGCTCCAATCGGTGCAAAGGGTATCTTTCCTTAAAATCCCGAATATAACGCGCATCCCGCGTTTGGACTTGTGCGTCGCTTCGGGCGTGCTCATTGGTGTTGAGGTAGACATTATCAGCTTCAAAAATCAACTGACTAAATATCAATTCAAACTGATGAGTCCAATAAATCCGCTGAATACCCGATACTTGCGTTGCCTGTGTTTTGGTAAGTTTTTCACCTTCCCACACGGCAATAAGCTCATTTGTTTCGCGCAAAAAAAGCAATTCCCGAAATTTAGGATCGGGGTGATCGGGAAATAATACCAAGATGGTTTCTTCCTGATCAATTCCTGACAGATAAAATAAATCGGAATTTTGCTTAAAACCCATGGTTCCGTCGGCATTGGTGGGCATGGGGTCATTGGCATTCAATATCACCAAGCTCTTGGGCTTCAATAACTTATAAAGTCGTTGGCGATTTTGTATAAAAAGCTGAACATCTATCGGTTCGTAACGCATTTTGTTTGTATCTTGTTTCCTCCGTGCCCCTCCGTTTCTCCGTGGTTAGATTTTTTTTAAACCACAGAGAAATGGAGGGGCACAGAGACTCAAATTTAACACCTTAACCCTTCAATTTCGGCGATTGTTTTTGGGATGGGATCACCAATCAATTTTGCACCGTCGGCCGTAATCACGTAATTATCCTCAATCCGCACACCGCCAAACCCAAAATAAGCTTTCAGTTTATCGTACTTGATGAACTCTTTAAATTTCCCTTGGCTTTCCCACAATTGAATCAGTTCTGGTATAAAATACGTACCTGGCTCAATCGTTAGCGCAAATCCCACCTCTAGTTCTTTGGCCAATCGTAATGACTTCAAACCAAGCAAATTACTGCGTTCTAGTCCCTCACGGTACCCTATATAGTTTTCGCCCAGATTCTCCATATCATGAACATCCATCCCAATCATGTGCCCAACGCCATGAGGCATAAAAAGGCCTGGTACGCCCAAAGCCACCATTTCGTCCACATCTCCTTCTAACAAACCGAGGTTTTTTAAACCTTCCGTCACCGTCCGCCAAGAAATCAAATGACAATCAAGGTACTTCACACCTGGACGCAACGCATTGATAACGTTCATGTTGGCGTCCAGTACAATCTGATAAATTTCTTTTTGTTTTTCGGTAAATGTCTTGTCAACGGGCCACGTACGCGTGATGTCGCCTGCGTAATAGGTGGCGGTTTCCGCTCCAAAATCACCTAAAACTAGCCGACCACTTTCAAGGCGATTGCCGTGATAATGATTGTGGAGCGTTTGCCCATCTACCGACAAAATAATTGGGTACGCTAGGTCCCCGCCACCGTTCCTCGCCGTACCATGAACCGTGCCCACTACTTCGTATTCGTATTTGCCCATACGAGTAGCGCGAATCGCATTCAGGTGCATCTGCCCCGAAATGTTGACGGCTTTATCCATTTCAATGATTTCATGATCAGTCTTATAAGAACGTTGGTTGATGACCGCCATGATAAACGGCAATGAGGCTTTTTGAGGAATTTCGGCCAACGGCCAGCCCGTCCAGTGATGAAGTTTCAGGGTATGCTCAGGACGATACGGCGGCAAAAAATGCACCGCACGGCCCGCGCCCAGCGCGCCCTTGAGAGTGGATTCAAGGGCAGATCTTGGGAGCGTCTTTGCCACGCCCACCCGGCTTGCTTGTTCTTGTAAAGTAGGTTGTGCTCCAGCCCAAATCACATCCTCAATCGTAACTTCATCCCCCACAATCCATTCCTCACCCGAGTCTAGGTCGATAATGGCCGCTAGTCCTACTTTATCTAGTCCAAAGTAGTACAGAAAAGTGCTGTCTTGCCGAAAATGATAGGTATTATCGGTATAATTCATTCCCGATTCTTCATTTCCTAAGAATAATAATAGACCGTTTGAAACCTGATTTTTGAGTTTGGCGCGGCGTGAGGCGTAGGTATTTGTCGAAAACATTTGTATTCTTTTGTGAAAAATTTGTGAACTTTGTGTGATTTTTTAGCAATTTTAGGGAATCATACGTTTTCTTAACTTACTTAAGATGAAAAAAATTGGAACGACGATAGCGGCGGTGGCGATGCTGTCTTTTTCATTTAGCTGTTTGGCGCAGACAAAATACTGGATTTTTCTGAAAGATAAAAATACGACCGATGCGCCAGCAATTTCGCCCAAAACGCTGCAAAATCGTCTCCAACAAGGACTTACTTTATTTGATGAAACGGATTTGCCCGTAAAAAAAGAATATCTCCAACAGCTTCAAACAATTGATTGCCGGCCGCTAAATATTTCTCGCTGGTTCAATGCCGTTTCGGCTCGCCTTACATCTGAACAATTAAAAGCCGTTCAGGCGCTTCCCTGGGTCAGCAAAATACAACCCATCAACGGCCAATTTTACATTGCCAACACCCAGCCCAATCGCCGCTCTGCCATGGCCCCTGTCATGACGCAAGTGCAAGCCGACGAATTTAAAAAAGCGGGTTTGAACGGAAAAGGAATCACCATCGGCGTCATTGACGCTGGATTTCTGGAAGCTCCCACCAATAATCTCCTAAAACACATTTTTGACCGCAAAGCCATCTTGGATAAGCGTGACTATGTTAACCCACCGTTAACGTATTCTGATAAATTTTATACTACCGCCGAAACTTTCTCCGACTTTCACGGGACCGAAGTAATGAGCGCCATTTCGGGGGCCAACCGCTCCGAAAGCGCCCAAAACGGATTAGCAACTGAATCACAGTTTTACCTTGCCCGCACCGACCACGGAACCCGCGAATTTCGCGGTGAGGAAGACAACTGGGTAGCCGCCATGGAGTGGATGGACAGCCTGGGCGTGCGTTTGATTAATACCTCATTGGGCTACGCCCAAGGGTTTACCGACCCCAACGAGAATTATCAAATCAGCCAAATGGATGGCAAAACGAGCGTCATCAGTCGGGCGGCGCAAATGGCGGCCGACAAAAAAGGTATCTTAGTAATCGTATCCGCTGGTAATGAAGGCGACGACCCAAGCTGGCGCATCATTTCCACTCCCGCCGACGCGCAAGGGGTTTTAGCTATTGGCGCTACCAATCAGCGGTTTTGGAACCGCATCGGTTACAGCAGCATTGGGCCAGAGTTTTTACCTTATCTAAAGCCCAACGTTTCCTGCTTTTCGTTATACGGCACGTCATTGTCGGCGCCCGTTATTACGGGCTTTGCGGCATGTTTGATGCAGGCTAATCCTACGCTTACCAACAAACAACTAATCAATATCATTGAGAAATCGGCCCATTTGTACCCCTACGGAAATAACTTTGTGGGTTACGGGGTTCCGTTGGCTTCACGGGCATTGGCGTTGCTCCAAAATCCCGCCGAATCTGGCACCGCCTACGCACGGGAAATAAAAGCCTCTGGCACATCATACACCCTCAAACTACCCGGAACCAACGATATGGTTTCTGTTTTTCATAAAAAGAGTTCAATGCACGTGCTTACACAAGAGTTAGTACGCCTCCGCGATGGACAACTGACGATTCAGCGGCAGGAAGGTGAAACACACACCACTATTGACCTAAAAAGCGAGGTAATTGAGGTAGTTTGGGAATAATACGTCTGATTTCTTTCGTATCAAAAAAAATCCGCTTTCGATAAAACAGCCGAAAGCGGATTTTTGGTTTTTTATCATACCTGAGCCTACTCCTTCGTCAAAGTAAACATGGGACGGCCAGTTCTTGACCATTCGCTCCACGAACCCACATAGAGTTTGGGAATTTCCATTTCAGCGTAGGCCATGGCAAGCAACGTATGACAGGCAGTCACGCCCGAACCGCAATGAACAATGACATGCTGGGCATCTCTTCCATTCAAGGCTTCTGTGTATTTTTCTTTCAGTTCGGCAGGTGAAAGAAAAAACCCATTCGCGTCCAAATTGCTCGTAAAAGGAATATTGACCGCTCCTGGAATGTGCCCCGCAATTAAATCAATGGGTTCAACTTTTCCGTCAAAACGGTCTTTATCACGCACATCAATCACCAGATAATCAGGGTCATTGGCTACTTTTTCGACTTCGTTTATGTCCGACAACCTCAACATCCACTGGAGCGTTTGATAGGTTTTTTCGGGAATAGCAGGCGTTTCCTCGGCTGAGCTAACGGGGAAACCAGCGTTTACGGCGGCGTCCAACCCACCGTCGAGCACTTGTACACTTTCGTGTCCGATGGCTTTCAGCATCCACCAAAAACGAGCAGCCGCATTCCCCCCGTTTTTGTCATCATACACTACAACGTGTGTGTCAGGCCCAATGCCAAGTTGGGTTAACACTTGTGCAAATTGCGTAAGGTCAGGCAATGGATGGCGGCCTCCTTTTGAGGCATCTGCTGGTACGTTGGCTAATTGTTTTTCCAAATCAACAAACAATGCTCCCGCTAAATGGCTGGCGGCGTATCTTTCTTTAGCCCCTGCCCCCGCCCGGGCATCCACAATGACCAGATTTTTTTCCTGTACTGACGCGACCAATTCGGATGGCTTACTAATCGGAGATAACTTTTGTGGCATATCGTTCAGACGTTTGGGTTAATTCATAATGTAGACGCAAGTTAGTTTGTCGCTTTTGAATAAAAAAGATGTGGCATTTCGTGGAGCCTAAGGCCGCGCACTTAACGTCGGAAAAATGCTAGAAATAGTCAATTCTTTACGATTGGAGAAAAACTTGGTGAATGAGAATACAACCAGTCAAAATTCACCATTCTGGGAAGAGAAATAAAAAAAAGAATTGTGAGGGTAAAAACGAGAGATTTATATAATACAAAAGCCGCTGGTAAACCAACGGCTTTTTTCGTTTTTGATGCAATTATAGTTAAAACGACGAAGTAGATAAAAAAGTTTATCCCCTGAAAAATAATCGAATAGTTTTTCATAAAATTGCAAAAACTTGATTTAACTCAAATTTTTGACAAAAAATCACGAAAAATGCTCCAACAAACCATTTACGAAGTGCGCATCACCTACATCGGTTCGCTCAATAATTTACGCCAGCGCGAACCGTTTGTTACCTATTTTTCAAATCTGAAGAAAACCATTGAAAATATATCGTCGCAATTAGCACTCAATGGTTGGCCGCTCAGCATTAATTATTCAGCGGTGTATCGGAGTTTGCAGGCCAAAGGAAAATACACGTGCGACTTCGACGTAGCGGGGCATAAAGTATTCAAAATAACCATTACACCCTATACATTAAACCCCACGCTGTCTACCTTGGGCATCGACGAAATGCCTACCGTAAAATCAAGCTAAAAAGTTAAGAAGCCACGGGCATCAATCCCATTTTTTTGCCTTCTTCGAGCATAAAGGCATAGGCGGGCTCGAAAACATTCGGAATAATCCCGTCCAAAATCGCTTCCCGAACCGCCGTTTTAATGACGCCTACTTCGGCGGAGGGCTTTAGCCCAAAGGCTTCCATAATAACTTCTCCCGTGATGACGGGTTGGAAATTTCGTATTTGGTCGCGGGCTTCGAGGTCGTAGAGCTTTTGTTCCACTTTGTCGAAATTCGACAGGTGTTTTTTTACTTTCTCGGGGTTTTTGGAGGTTATATCCGCCCGACAAAGGGTCATCAGCGCTTCTAAATCTGCACCTGCATCAAACAATAACCGCCGCAATGCGGAGTCTGAAATGGTTTCTTTGGACAACGCAATGGGCCGCAGGTGAAGCCGAACGAGTTTTTGAACAAAGCGCATGTTTTCGTTCATCGGCAGTTTCATTTGACGAAAAATGCGCGGCGTTAAGCGCGCCCCCAAGTCTTCGTGGCCGTGGAAAGTCCAGCCAACTTTTTTATCAAAACGCTTGGTGGCGGGTTTGGCGATATCGTGCATGATGGCCGCCCAACGCAGCCACAAGTCGTCGGTATGTTTGGAAATATTATCCAATACCTGTAATGTATGATAAAAATTATCTTTATGGCCTTTTCCGTCTTGATACTCAGCTCCTTGTAGCTCTACAAATTCGGGAAAAATTCGCTTTAAAATACCTGCTTGGTGCAACAATTTAAAGCCGTAGGAAGGCACCGCGGATAGGATGATTTTATTGAGTTCGTCGTTGATTCTCTCTTTGGAAATGATATCAATGCGCTCGGCAGTTTTGACCAAACCATCAAAAGTGTCGGGTTCAATATCAAAATTGAGCTGAGTCGCAAAACGCACCGCCCTCATCATGCGCAGCGGGTCGTCGGAGAAGGTAATTTCGGGGTCAAGCGGGGTACGAATGAGTTTTCGGCGCAAGTCGTCGATGCCGTTGAATGGGTCAATCAATTCGCCATAGTTGTCAGCAATCAGGCTGATACCCATGGCATTGATGGTAAAATCCCGTCGATTTTGGTCGTCGCGAAGGCTGCCATCTTCCACTATCGGTTTGCGAGATTCTGTACGATAAGATTCTCGCCGGGCCCCCACAAATTCAATATCTAAATCATCTACCCGAAACTGCGCGGTACCAAAGTTCTTAAATACATTCACGTGTACGCCAAGTTTTTTGGAGACGGACTCCGCCAACGCGATACCACTTCCGATAGATACAATGTCGATGTCTTTGGAAGGACGCTTTAAAATTAAATCACGTACATAACCTCCTATCACATAGGCGTCTACACCAAGTTCTTTGGCAGATTGAGCGACAACGTTAAAAATAGAATGTTTATCTAAGACTTCACTAAAATTCATTCTTCCAAACTTTATAAGCTACAAAGGTAGCATTTGTCGAACAACAAATTTGCTATTTATACCCAGTGTTCACAAACTTTCGACCAGTAATGTGTGTTGCATTATGTGCAAAGCATACTATTAGGTAAAATGGAAGAAATCATCAACCGCGTTGCCAAAAGCGGCCTCGTTACGTTAGATTTAGAAGATTACTACCACCCCGGGGCACGCGTACTTTACGACTTGAAAGAGAATCTTTTCATGGGAATGATTCTGAAAGAAAAAGACTTCCGGGAGTTTTTGAAGAGTCACGATTGGTCGCAATACAAAGGCCAAAACGTCGCTATCACTTGTACAGAAGATGCCATCGTCCCCACATGGGCTTATATGTTGCTGGCCTTACATCTGGAGCCTCACGCCAACTCGGTTATGTTTGGCAACCTGAATGACTTGGAAGAAAAACTCTATTTTGATGCCATCAATCAAATCAATCCAGAAGACTATCGAGATGCCCGCGTAGTAGTAAAAGGATGTAGTAAGCGCCCCGTACCTACTGCGGCTTATGTGGAAATAACGCGCAAGTTACAGCCTGTAGCCCAAACACTTATGTTTGGTGAGCCATGCAGCACCGTACCACTTTATAAGCGACCGAAAAACACGCAAGAAGCGGTCAATGTTTAGCCCAAAAAAGGTCAGGGAAGCATCACACGACAAATTTTCTGACCTTTTGTTACCCAAAAACATACTGAGAGGCCAGCATCGCCTGCGCCAGCTGCTGCTCGTCGATGGTCAGTTTTACTTCTAACTGATTCAACTCGCTCACAACCAACTCAGTAGCCAAATTACCTACGAGTTTATCTTCGGCCAACGGGCAACCGCCAAAACCCCGAACGGCACAATCAATGCGCCTAACGCCCGTTTTGTAGGCGGCTCTTACTTTCTTGGCCACGTGGCTCGATTTAGCATGAAGATGCGCCCCAAATTCTACATTTGGAAATTTTTTGAGCAAATGTCCGTACAACGTTTTAATGTCGTCGGTGGTACTCGTTCCTATGGTGTCTGACGGGGCGATGATGTTGATGCCCATGCCCACCAAACGCTCCGAAAATTGCTCCACCACCTCTGGGCTGTACGGGTCGCCATAATGATTACCGAACCCCATCGAAAGATACACGACCAATTGTTTGTTGGCAGTCAAACACAAGTTTTGAATTTCGCTCACTTCCTCAAAAGCTTGCGCAATGGTCTTGTTGGTGTTTTTGAGTTGGAAGGTTTCGGAGATGGATAATGGAAAACCTAAATACGTAATCTGCTCAAATACAGCCGCATCCTGCGCCCCTCTTAGATTGGCAACGATGGCAAGCAGCTTGGTTTTTGTAGCAGACAAATCCAACCTTTCAACAACCTCCGCCGTATCGCGCATCTGCGGAATAGCTTTGGGGGAAACAAAACTGCCAAAATCAAGCGTGTCGAAACCTACTTGCAACAGACGATTTAAGTAATTTATTTTTGTTTCAGTTGGAACAAAATCGGTCAGCCCCTGCATGGCATCCCGTGGACATTCGATGAGTTTCACAGCGTAGTGGTAAGTAATGAAAAAAATTCAATAAAGGTTCTAAAAAGCATTTTAGCCTCCGCTGACGGGCGGAATGAGCACGATTTCGTCGTTGGGATGCAACTGGGCCGAATCGTCGGCGTATTCGGTGTTGATGGCTACCCGTAAAGAAGATAACTTCTGAAAATCAGGAAATTGAGTAGTCAAAAAACGCTTCAAATCGGCAACCGTCGCTGCGTCAGGCAACTGTATGGGCAATTCGAGCTGACCGATTATTTCTTTGGCAAT
The DNA here is from genome assembly GCA_027486105.1 of Runella sp. Classification (GTDB taxonomy): domain Bacteria; phylum Bacteroidota; class Bacteroidia; order Cytophagales; family Spirosomataceae; genus Runella. The sequence goes on from JAIXPV010000507.1 coordinate 11,287, forward strand.
CCCGAAGGACAGTATTTTTAGATTCATTTGGGCTTACAAAAATTTGTGTAGTTTCTCAACATTTATCCTTTTAAAAACATTCATCGCAACTGCTCCACCACCCGTTTGAGGCTCTCCAAATTGTGGGCGGCCGCGTGTAGATCCAAGTGCGGCAGTACCGATTTAAGCGCCTTTACTTCGGGTCGATACTCAGGCGAACCCGCCAGCGGATTGAGCCAAATAACGCGGCGGGCTTTTCGGCGAATGCGCTCCATGTTCAAGGCCAAATCGTTGCCCTCGCCCGTATCCATACCGTCGCTGATGATAAGCACGATGGTGCGAGAATTGAGCTTACGCATGGCGTATTCTTGTACAAACTCACGCAAAACGGCTCCAATATCAGTACCACCCGACCAGTGCGGCACGCGTTCCGTCAGATTTTCGAGGGCCTTGGTGTACTCCATTTCTTTTAAATCTTCGGTGATACGGCACAGGCGCGTGCTAAACACAAAGGTTTCGATGGATTGGTACAAATTTTGAAACGCAAACATAAACTGCACCCAAAAACGGCTGTAAAGCTCCATGGATTTGCTCACGTCGCAGAGGAGCACCAGCCGAATTTTATTGCGAGCGGGGCGACGGTAAAATAAATCAACAATTTCATCCCCTTTCCGAAAGTTGTTGCGCAGTACGCGTCGTAAGTCCAACTGCCCACCGCTACGCGCCGCTTCGTAGCGACGGCTCATGGTTTTGGCCATTCGTTGCACCAACGTCCGGATGATTTTCCGCGCTTCGTACAAATCTTCGTCGGTATACGAACCAAAGTCTTTTTGGGAAAGCGGCTCGCCCAAACTGTACGAGGCAAGTTCCTCCTGCTCAGGCTGACGGTTGCCACTGAGCCAGTTTTTCAGGGCTTCAAACGACGCTTCACCGTTTTGATTATTTTTCTTTTTGTTCGATTTGCTCTCTTCGGCGTCTTCTTTTATTTTGGAATCAACGGCTTTGGCAAGTTCTTTCCAATATTTTACATACAACTCATCAAACTCCCGAAGTTGTTTGCGGTTTTGGGGATAAACACTGCGCAATGCCAGATAAAACTGTACTTCGTCGCCCACGTTAATTTCGGCCAGTGCTTTGAGCGCATCTGCCTCACGGTCGGGCCCCACGGGAATACCGCTCGCCCGCAAAAAACGGCTAAAGGCCACGATGTGCCCAGAGAGAGAAGTTTGGCGGGCGATAAGGTTATTTCTCATAAATCCACTTGAAAATATCCTTAGGCAAATCCTCAAAACGGCCTTCTGCTAAGGCAGGGTTCAGTTGATAGGTTATCACATTTTCGGCATTTTCGAGGTCTTCACCAAAGAGTTCCCGTTCAAGCGATGACGTGTATTGTTTTTTTACTTGAATTAGCTTACAATCAGTAGGTTTACCCCAGCGGTCATTGTCTGACAATACCAGCTGAATCTTGCGCCAATCATCATAAAAATACTCTTGCAACAACGGAATTATCTGGTCTCGCATGGCCTTACAAAGTTGCTCAAATGTATCAATGTTCATCAGATACGCGTGTCCAATGACGTGGTCACGGTCGTGCAAAAATTCGATACGCTCGTTGAGGGTGCGCAACAGTCTACCTAAATCGGTCGTTTCAATAACCCTGCCTTCGAGGAGGGTTTCGTTGGGTTGACGCTCGGCAAAATGGAACCTTCGGCGGAGGGCCGTATCCAACAGCGCGATAGACCGGTCGGCAGAGTTCATTGTTCCTAAAATGTAAAGGTTGGGCGGCACGCCAAAACGCTCCTGCGAATACTGCAACGTAACCCACAGCTCATTTTCTGCCCCCAACCGCTTAGACGGCTCAATGAGGGTAATGAGCTCGCCCAGCACCTTAGAGATATTGGCGCGGTTGATTTCATCAATGACCATAAAAACAGGTTCGGCGCGGTCAAATCTTGATTTTCTGGTGTGGGCAGCATCCGTGATACAACCCTCAAAACTTTGGTAATCTGCCTTCCGAAGCGCCTCCAAACAGGCCTCATAAAACACCCCTTTCCGTACCCGATAGCTGATTTTGTCGCCGATGGTTTCGGGGCGAATTCCCTCCACAAACTCCTCATAACTAAATGATTGATGGAAGGTGATAAATTTGTGAGAATAAACCCGACAAAGCTGCTGAACCTCGTAGGTTTTGCCCGTGCCGGGCGGGCCGTACAAAACGTAATTAAGGGGGACTTGAGGTTTTTCAAAGGGAACTTTATACACTTCTTCAGAGTCTTTAAGCGTCGTTTTTCCACTCGTTATCTCATATCTTTTTTCCGCTAATCCCAACACTTCTGCGTTAAAGGCATCGTCTTCGGCAGCATGATAAACCGCATTATTGTGTAACTCGCGGTGGTTGGTCGAGGTGGCAATTTGTTTTAAATCCTGCACCGAATCAATCCAGTTCTGTACAATACTTTCGTTTTGCCACAAATGTTTATCGGCGTATTTAATCCAACCCAATGTATAATCAGAAGTACTTTTATCCTCAAAAACAATCTTACTATTCTTCAACGGGGCTTTGTTCAAAAGCTCTTTTTTAAATAATAACCCCACTCCCACATTCTCCTTTTTTCCTGAAATCTGTAAGCAGGTGTGATTATTTAGATTTGCCGTAATTCGGGGGTGCTTTTCACTGACGGTAAACGCAATTTGAGACGAGTTGGGAGGCAGGTCTAAGCTGTCAATCATCTCCTTCAACAACTTAAAAAAACGCCGTACTGCGTCGTATTGGTTTATACGACGAATCTGCTTGATCAAAATATCACGCTCGGTGACTGTACTTTTCATAATATAGAATCTACTTCCAGAACTTCTCATTCCTCTGCAAATTACAAAACTCCCGTAATTTTGCAGTAAATGCTGCCCAAACACCCCATAACTTTACGCTTATTAAAGGTAAATTTCAGATTTCGTACCCTAAATTTGATTTTTGGGGGATATAACTTATCTTTTTGAAAAGCGTTTACGTAGAAGAGTAACCACATTGCGTGTCAATCTTTTGCCATTAATCTCATCTCAGTAAAAAATGCCTATTCGATTTCTGTTCTTTTGTCTTTTTCCGCTCGTATCCTACGCCCAAACTTTTTCGTGTGGCCGATTTGTTGCCCGAAATCACACCGTAGTTTGGACCGAGAAATTTGAAATTAAAGACATGGATGAACCTGTCATCGTTGACGCCGTCAAAGAGCAGTTAAGTGGAAAAGAATATGTTCGTTTTGATACCCTCCAACAACACGAAGTTGTGAGTGGGTGGCTCATCAATCCTCCTGCTACCTCCATTGCCAAGGCCCGATTTAGGGTGGATATTTTATACGAAGGATACGTTGTGGCCGTCAGCAAAATCGTCGAATCTTCCCCAAACGGAGATGAGCCCCTTGAAAGTTGTCTGCTGGAAAGTAATGGAAGTTTTATTAAAAATCCTCCCAAACGTGTTGAAACATTAGACAGCTTTCTGATAAAACTTTTTGAAATAAAGCAGTAATTTTTCTTTTCTCCGTATTTGCAGAAAAATAATCAAGGCAGATACTAAAACCGCCCAGCTGGTGCCAATGCCTATCTCAAATAAAACTTTTTTTTAAACAACAGTTTGAAATTTGGTTCAGTTTTAGGGCTGATTATCACTCTAATCAGCTTATTGATAATTCAATAATGGAAGATAATTTCACAGATTTTCTATTATTTTTGTAAGGCACATTAAATGATTTTTTCAACTCCAACTAATCGAGTATTGGGGGTTATCTACAGTTATGATTTTATGCCTTTCTCTTAAACTGTAAGGTTATGCTTTTAGCTTTGATCTTTACCGCATTAGCAATCTGTTTGATTTTTGGAGAATGGCCAGGCCCCCACCGCTTTGAGGCCCAAACCGAATCTCATCAAGAAGCAGAAGTATACATAGAGCGCAAACACCGTCTTAGAGCCGTTGACACAAATGGAACGTCTACATTTATGACAGACGACCTAGCTGTGTATTTTTTAAAACCAGCCCATGAGGAGATTGAAAAGACCCGCGAAGGTTGGCTCAAAAGTCTTTCGCTTCGCCACGAAAAAGGCGAATTGACCGATAGTGAGTTTAGCGAGGAAATCAATAGATGTTTGGACCAAACATCATCAAAATCGTGAAACAAACTTTGGTAATTTTAGGCTCAAGCTGAATTCTTGGGGAAGCTAAGCATATAATTTCGTCAATCTAAATAAGAAGAATGGAATATCCCTGACACCTCGGGAAGATGATCGAAATGCCTTGATCTTAGCATTAAA
>JAIXPV010000640.1 GCA_027486105.1 Runella sp.
AAGAGAGAGCGTTTCATTTTTTCAAAGTTAGGTTGAGGTTGTTTACAAAAGTAATGATGGAAACATAATATTTTAGCGAAAAACCGTAAAATATGACCAATAAAAAATGACAACACATTATCTAAAGCCCAGTAAAGTTTTCAATTCAATAGTGGAAAATACTTTTTGAGTTGTCTTAGACAAAAAAAGTATATAATACGTTATATAAAATAGTACCCTTAAACGCTGACAAGCTATGAAATCGCGCATAACACTTTTTGTAACCTTATTGGCGCTCAGTGCAATCATGAGCAGCTGCTTTTATTCAGGTGGTGGGTATCGAGGCGGATATGACCGAGGTTATTATGGCTCTCGTTACTACGCTCCTCGCCCTTACGTGCGGGTTGTGCCGCCACCAGTAGTGGTTCGCCCTCGGGTATATGTCAATCCACCACGTTATACGCCACGCCCACGCTACTACAGCCGTAATTATAGTCACCGCGGACGTGGAAGGGGTCGTTGGTAGGACATCGTTTTTTTCATACTTTCGTCGTTCCCAACCGAATTTGTCCTTAATATTCATACCCATGAAAAAAAGTATCTTGTTGCTGTTGTGCATTAGCTTTTTGCAGTTTGAAGCCCCAGCGGCCGAAGTCAAAGTAGTTACAAACAAAAAAGCGACCGTTGAGGTCGCTTCTGAGCAATCGTCGTACCGAAAACGCAAGCGTAATCGGCAACGTAAAGGTTTTTTGGGGGGTATTTTCCGCAAACGCAACGCCTGCGACTGCCCGAAACATTGATTTAGAAGTGAGGAGTGGAAAACGGGACTGACTCCTGAATTCTAACTCCTCGCTTCTTATTTTATGCCATTTCCATTTCTTTCGAATTGCGTTTGCGTTCGTTTTCGTCTAAGTATATTTTCCGAATACGAAGCGTTTGCGGCGTTACTTCCAAATATTCATCCTTTTGGATATATTCCATTGATTCTTCCAACGAGAAGTTGATTTTGGGCGCAATACGCACGTTGTCGTCCGTACCTGAAGCCCGCATGTTGGTCAACTTCTTGGTTTCCTGCAAGTTTACTACAATGTCTCCTGGGCGGCTGTGCTCACCGATTACCATTCCCATGTATAATTCTTCACCTGGATCCACAAAGAATCTTCCGCGCTCTTGCAAACGGTCTAAGGCATAAGGAGTAGCTACTCCAGTTCCTTTAGAAATAATTGAACCGTTGATACGTCCCGGAATTGTGCCTTTGTGGGGCTCATAGGCCTTAAAACGGTGCGAAAGCACAGCTTCCCCCTGCGTGGCAGTCAGGACGTTTGAACGCAACCCAATCAAACCGCGTGAAGGAATATTAAACTCCAAGTGTTGCAAATCGCCGCGTGGCTCCATCACGAGCAGGTCGCCTTTGCGTTGGGTAACCAATTCAATAACTTTTCCGGCCGATTCTTCAGGAACATCTACCACGAGAATTTCGATTGGCTCAAGGCGTTCGCCTTTGTCGCCTTCTTTGAAAATCACCTGTGGCTGACCTACCTGCAATTCGTAACCTTCGCGACGCATGGTTTCAATCAACACCGACAAGTGCAGAATACCACGTCCGAACACCATAAATTTATCCTCGCTACCCATTGATTCAACGCGTAAGGCAAGGTTTTTTTCCATTTCTTTAAACAGACGCTCACGCAAGTGGCGAGAAGTCACGAATTTACCTTCTTTACCAAAAAACGGTGAGTTGTTGATGGTAAACAACATGTTCATCGTTGGCTCATCTACCGAAATACGCGGTAAGGGTTCAGGGTTTTCAAAAAGCGTGATGGTATCACCAATTTCGAAATCTTCCAAACCTGTTACGGCACAAATATCACCCGATGAAACTTCCGTTACTTTTTGTCTGCCCAAACCTTCAAATACCTGCAATTCTTTGATACGAGCGCGTTTTACCGTGCCGTCTGACTTGCAAAGGCCCAATTGAGCCCCTTCTTTGAGCGTACCACGGTGTACGCGGCCGATAGCAATACGTCCTACAAAAGAACTATAATCCAATGAAGTAATCTGCATTTGCGGATCGCCTTCGTTGTTGGGAGCTGGTGGGATATGTTCAACGATTACGTCTAACAAATACGAAATATCGGTGGTTGGTTTTTGCCAATCAGGCCCCATCCATCCTTGTTTCGACGAGCCGAAAACGGTAGGAAAGTCAAGTTGTACGTCGTTGGCTTCCAAGTTAAACATCAGATCAAATACCGCCTCGTGTACTTCGTCGGGGCGACAGTTGGGCTTATCTACTTTATTAACCACCAATACTACTTTCAATCCTAACTGTAAGGCTTTACCCAACACGAAACGGGTTTGCGGCATGGGCCCTTCAAAAGCATCTACTAGAATGACGACACCGTCAGCCATTTTAAGTACACGCTCTACCTCTCCTCCAAAGTCGGAGTGGCCTGGAGTATCAATAATGTTGATTTTAACGTCTTTGTAGCGTACTGATACGTTTTTAGAGACAATTGTGATTCCTCGTTCACGTTCGAGGTCATTGTTGTCCAAAATGAGATCGTCAAACTGTTGGTTCTCTCTAAACAGTTTTGAATAGTGGATAAACTTGTCCACCAATGTGGTTTTACCGTGGTCAACGTGCGCAATGATGGCAATGTTGCGGATGCTTTGCATTTGAGTTGTTTGTTAACTGTTGATAGCCAATCGAATAGGTTGAAAGTGTTGTTACTAACGAAAAACTATTCACAATCAGCTTGTCTTCTAAAAGACCCGCAAAGGTACCACTATTTTATGACAAAACACAGATGAATCCAATACTATATGCCAATATTAATGAAATATAGCATTTTTTTATTAAATTAATGCAATTAATTTAATCTTGTTTTGGGTTAGAAAGCCCAAGAACCGTCAAAGGTACTTTTTTACTTTCGCCAACAATGCCTCTACCTTCACCTTTGGGTCGCCAGCTCCGAGGGTTTCAATGGGTACATAGCCCTGATAATCGGACGGTTTAATGAGATTAATGACCCGTTCCAGATCCGTATCAATTTCTTTTCCTTCCACAAATATCTTCTCTTTCAACTGCCAATTAACGGCGTATTTTATGGTTCGTTCGATTTCCTTGTAAGGGTCGCCGATACGATAACTGCCCGTATCCAGAATCAGCCCAAACCACTCAGATTTAATCGTTTCAAAAATTGAAATAACGTGGTCGGCAGTCTGAACAAAATCAAAATGGTTTTGCAGGCCAATAATTACGCCATTTTGTTTGCCGTACTCAACACAGGTTTCTATGTCTTTCAACATCCAATCGGTAATTTGCTCGCGCGGAATCCCTTCGTTTTTTTGCGTTCCTGCAAAAATCCGCAGCACAGGGGCACCCAATTTGGCGGCCACTTCTACCCAATTTTTTACAAGTTGTACCTCTTTTTTGCGTTTTTCTTTGTCGGCAATCGTAAAGTCGTTCCTCACGCCTGTACCGCTGATTTCTAGGCCTTTCCGAAAAGCTTGACGCTTTACGTGATAAATAGTTTCATCGGACGGAACAGTGGGATAGCCATCAAAATAATAACCCGTGATGTCGAGCCCATCAAAACCAATACCGGCACAAAAGTCAATCAGCTCGTCTAAACTCATCAATTTATTCATCAGCGGAGCATTGAATGAGTAAGCATTTAGGCTAGTTTTGAGTCGCTTGTTTTTGGCTGGTAAAAAGAAAGCCTCTCCTGTACTTGGAATTGCCGCGATTGAAGCACCAGCAAGTGCTTTTAAGAATGTTCGGCGGCGCGACTGTGCGTTCATGGTTTTAAGATTAAATTCCTATTCGAACCTTTTAATTTTATTCTACTTTTGTCAAAACATTAATAGTCATCGAAAATACTCTATGAAAGCATTCTTACACATTCTAATTCTGCTCATTTGTGCGTATCAAAACCACGCTCAAGCACCCAATTTTGTTAAAGACAATTATGACAAATGGGACCGCCAAATCACCATGCGCGACGGTATTAAGCTTTATACGGTTATTTATATTCCAAAAGATAAGACCCAAAAATATCCCATTTTAATGGAGCGTACTCCTTATTCGGCAGGCCCGTACGGCGAGAGTAATTTTACTGGGAACGGCCCTGGGCCGAATAAACTCCTATCAGAAGAAAAGTACATATTTGTTGCCCAGGATGTACGCGGGCGCTACATGAGCGAAGGGAAATTTGAAGAAATGACCCCGCATAAATTCACAAAAAAAACGCCGCAGGATACCGACGAAAGCACCGACACCTACGACACCGTTGAATGGTTATTGAAAAACATCCCACAAAACAACGGTCGCGTCGGTATCATAGGCATCTCCTACCCAGGCTTTTATGCCTCAGCTGCCCTGCCCGACGCTCACCCCGCCATCAAAGCCGTTTCGCCGCAAGCGCCCGTTACGGACGAATTTGTGGGCGACGATGCCCGCCACAACGGCGCTTTTTTCTTGCTCGATAATTTTAGCTTTTTGAGCTATTTTGACGCCCAACCCGACAAACCCGTTCCGACCTACAACGGTAATTTCAACAACCGCAGCAAAGACGCCTACGATTTCTTCCTGAAATTGGGCCCGCTCAAGAATGCAAACGGTGAAAAATACTTCAACAACAAAGGCCGAATCTGGAACGAATACCTCCAGCACGAAACCTACGATGACTACTGGAAATCGCGCAACATTCGCCCAGCCCTCAAAAACATTAAACCCGCTACGCTGGTGGTTGGCGGCTGGTTTGATGCCGAGGATTTATTTGGCGCCTTGCGTACCTACGAAGCCATTGAAAAACAAACCCCTAGCAATAAAAACCAACTCGTGATGGGCCCGTGGACACACGGCGCTTGGTCGCGGCCAGAATGGAATGAGTTTGGTACGCTGAATTTTGGCACTAACACGGCCAAGTTTTTTCAAGAAGAATTGGAACTTAAATTTTTCAATTTTTACCTCAAAGACAAGGGTCAATGGAATGCCGCCGAAGCTACTATGTTTAACACCTCAACCAACGAATGGAAAACCTTTGAAACTTGGCCCCCAAAAGACAGCGAAAAGAAAGAGTTACATTTTCAGGCCAACGGCAAATTATCTTGGAATGAAACCACCGAAAAGGACGGTTTTGACGAATACGTAAGCGACCCCGCCAAACCTGTGCCGTACACTGACGGTATTTTTGCCCGACGCAACAACCAATACATGGTTGAAGATCAGCGCTTTGCATCACGTCGTCCCGATGTACTTACTTATGAAACAGAAGCACTTACGGAAGAGGTAACCTTGGCGGGGCCAATGACGGCGCATTTCTTTGCTTCAACCACGGGCACCGATGCCGATTTTATCGTAAAACTCATTGATGTTTTGCCCGACGATGCCCCCAACCCATCGCCAAACCCCAAAAACCTAACCATGGCGGGATATCAGCGCTTAGTTAGGGCCGAAGTACTGCGTGGCAAATTCCGTAACAGCTTTGAAAAACCAGAACCGTTTGTGCCCAACCAAGTCACCGATGTGAAAGTACGGATGCCAGATGTGCTCCATACTTTCAAAAAAGGGCACAAAATCATGGTTCAAATTCAGAGTTCATGGTTTCCGTTGGTTGACCGTAACCCCCAGAAATTCATGACCATTCCAGAAGCCGACGAAAAGGACTTTCAGAAGGCAACGATTCGTATTTATCACAGCACTCAGCACGATTCACACTTACACGTCGGAACGGTGAAGTAGTTGACGTTCAAACCTAACACGGGACATAGTCTCGTGTTTTTTTAGGTTAAAATGTACAAAAGAAAAATAACCAGTATAATTGTCGGCTTTTGTTCCTACAAATACACCAAAATGTGCAATTTTTGAGTAGATTGACCACAAAGTGTAGATTTTGATGATATTTTTTAAGACGCAATCAGGAAAATTACTCCTCACTTTAGTGCCTATTTTACCCAACAACCTATTATGATAAACTGCTAAACTCGCTATGACCACCGTAAACAACGCTCTCATTAATCACCTAGAAACCAACGTTTTTCCTAGATATTTCAATGCCAGTCGCTGGTTTGCGGGGAAAGCTCGCTCACAAAAAGATTTCCGGGTTCAACATACCTTGAATTTTGGAGAATTCTTGATTTTGATTGTAGAAGTTTCGTACCATGAGGGGCCTTCGGAATCGTACCAGTTGCCGTTCACTGAGGTTTCTCTCGACATGGATATTCCCGAAAAAGGAATCCTCGAAAAAAACGAGACGTCCCAATGGATAGACGCCATATATGACCCTCAATTTAGGAAAGAGTTGTTTGCCAATATTTTCAACGCAACCACCCTCCCATCTACGGCTGACAAGTCTTCATTTCTTGCGTCCATAAAAGGCAAAGGCCTATCCGATTCCGACACGCCCGAAAACATAGAAAGTCACGTTTTGCCCGTCGATTCGAGCAATTCTGCCATGCTGTTTGGGGGCAAATATTTTTTAAAACTCTACCGCAAGCTCTTCGACCAAACCAACCCAGAAGTAGAAATGGTGAGTTTTTTGTTTTTTCTTTTCAACTTTAAAAACATTCCAGCCTACGCAGGTAGTCTTACTTGGCAGCGTACTGGGCAGCCCGACATCACCTTGGGTATGATGCAACAGGCCATCCGGGCCGACAAAGACAACTGGATGTTGACGGGCGATTTTCTAAATGATTTTATGTACGGTGTTCCAAACGGCATGTTTGGAATTAAAGAATGGGTATTTGAGCAAGTAACCCTGCTCGGAAAACGTACGGGCGAAATGCACTTGGGGCTGTTTGCGCCAGGAGCTGATGATGCCTTTGCCCCTGAAACATTTGATGATACCTACCGCGCGTTTTTACTTCATCGCCTTACCGACTTGCTCGACCGCCGCTACGCGCTGTTGATTGACAATTATCAAAAACTCGATGAACCTACGCAACGATTGGCGTGGATTTTTATGGAAGCGCGTGAATTAATCGATGATTTTGCCAAAGAAATGCTCACCCGTCCGTTGGATTCACTGCGCATTCGGATTCACGGGGACTACCATTTGGGGCAGGTACTTACCCAAGACGGAGACTTTATCATCATTGATTTTGAGGGAGAACCTGAAGCCACTATTGCCGAGCGCAAAATTAAGCATAGTCCATTTAAGGATGTTGCAGGTATGATACGTAGTTACCACTATGCGGTCAGCGCAAAGTTGTTTGAAAGCCACGAAACTAAAGATATTTCGTCCGAAAAACTCCAAATCGTATCCGACCGCTGGTACAAACTCATGCGCGAAACGTATTTTGAAGCCTACTTGGAAGCCTTTGGGTGGCCGCATCCACTTTTTAATAGTCAACATGAAATAAACTTTTTACTGCTGTTTTTTCTGTTGGAAAAAGCCGTTTATGAACTAGGATATGAAATCAGTTATCGCCCCTCGTGGGTTAAGATACCCCTCCGAGGAATTGTGGAAGTAATCAGGGAAATTGAAAAATTAAAGGAGCCGTCGGTTCGAATCAGTCGTTTGGCCAACCTTAGCTAAGTTCAAAATCCCCTTGAAATTACCCGAATCCACCATACAACAACCTTTTTTACTATTTTTGTCCCCATGATTAAACAACCATTTTGATGATTAACATTCAATCCATCGTACAAGCCTCTATTGATACTAAAAACCGTGTCCTTGCCGACCAAACCCTCCTTGATACTGTTGGCTCCGTTGCCGAAGCCATGACAATGGCCTTTAAAAACGGCAAAAAAGTGCTTTTCTGCGGCAACGGTGGCAGTGCTGCCGACGCCCAACACCTAGCGGCTGAGTTTAGCGGGCGTTTTTATTATGACCGTCCACCGTTATATTCGGAAGCGCTCCACGTCAACTCTTCGTACGTAACAGCCGTCGGCAATGATTATAGCTATGATGTAATTTATTCAAGAATGATTGAAGCAATGGGGAAAGAAGGCGATGTGTTGGTCGGAATTTCAACCTCTGGCAATTCAACCAACGTCGTTAAAGCCCTTGAAGCCGCCAATAAACTCGGCATGATAACGGTAGGGATGACGGGCGAAAGCGGCGGAAAAATGAAAGAAGTAAGTACTTTTTTGGTGAATATTCCCTCCAAAGATACCCCACGTATTCAGGAATGCCATATCTTGCTCGGCCACATTATGTGTGAGATTGTAGAAGCCAATGTATTTCCAAAATAGTGGTTTGTGAATACAGAAAACCTTTATATCATGAGAATTGAGCAGATAAAGATTGAAAATTTTAAGGTATTCAAAAATACTATCATTAAGGATATCCCCAAAATGGCAGTCTTTGTTGGCGCAAACGGATCAGGAAAATCAACTTTTTTTGACGTTTTTGGCTTTTTAAGCGATGCACTCCAAAACAATGTTACAATTGCGTTAAATAAAAGAGGTGGTTTTCAGGAAGTAATTACTAGAGGATGTGATTTTCAGAAAGACTTTATTAAAATTGAGATAAAGTTTAGAAATCAACAAACTGAAACAGAACATTCGCCTTTGATAACTTATTCTATTGAAATCGGGTTTAAAAATGGTAAAGTATATATCAATAGAGAAACTTTAAAATACCGGCGTGGCCAAAAAACGGGAAAGCCTTGGCACTTTCTTGATTTTAAAGAGGGAATAGGCTATGCTATCGTTAACGAAAACGAATATGGCAAATCTGGGGCAGAGGAAAAGCGAATTGAACAAAAGGTAACAAGCTCTGATATATTGGCAATTAAGGGTCTTGGGCAGTTCGAACAGTTTAAAGCAATCAGTGCTTTTCGTTCTTTACTTGAAAAATGGTACGTTTCAAATTTTACCATTGAATATGGGCGCCGTATTTCTGACACCGGCATTTCAAACCATTTATCTGTTACAGGAGACAATTTAGCTCAAGTAACAAAATACATGTATGACTATCATAGAGACGTATTTGATAGCATTCTACAAAAGTTACCTAATCGTATACCAGGTATTACCCAAGTTGAAGCAAAAGAGACGGAAGATGGAAGAATTATTTTAAGGTTTCAGGATGAAAATTTTGTTGATCCATTCGTAGCACGCTATGTCTCTGACGGGACAATTAAGATGTTTGCTTACATGATACTGTTGCATGACCCCGAACCGCATCCATTATTATGCATCGAAGAACCAGAAAATTTCCTTCATCCAGACCTGTTGCTCCAATTATGTGAAGAAATAAGGGAATATTCAGAAAGAGGTGGGCAAGTATTGGTATCAACTCATTCACCTGATTTCGTTAATGGATTACACATAAATGAGTTATTCTTTCTTGTCAAAGAAAAAGGGTTTACAATAATAAATGCAGCAAAAAATGATGAATCGGTATTAGTTTTAGCAAAAGAAAATCAGTTAGGATGGCTTTGGCGAAATCATTATATTAAAGGCGCTAATTTATGATAACACTTCATATTTTTACAGAGGAGCCATCTGCTAAGAATGTTTTTGAAGCGATTTTACCTAGAATACTTCCTGATAATGTTGAGTTCAGGATATATCCACACCAAGGTAAGCAAGACTTAGAAAAAGCTTTATCTAAAACAATTCCTCAAATCAGTAAACTTCCTGGTGCTAAAATTTTAATTACACGTGATCAGGACAATGCAGACTGTCTTGATTTAAAAAAGAAAATTGATAATATTATAAAAGAGAATTGTGAATGTGAATATTTTATAAGAATAGTCTGCAAGGAGCTTGAATCATGGTTTTTGGGAGATTTAAATGCAGTTAAGATGGCTTATCCAAGACTTAAACCAGAACACTATCAAACTAAGGCAAATTTTAAAAATGTTGATAAAATCACAAACCCTAATCAACTTCTCTTAAAAATAATCCCAGAATATAAAAATAGAAGTACATTACCCAAATTGGAAGCTTCCGAAAGAATTGCCCCTTATTTGAACTTAGAAATAAACAATTCTACGAGTTTTATTCATACACTGGAAGCCATCAAAAAATTAGCCAAAGTCAATCAATAAATCAAGTAATCGATTATCCAACTCTAATTTTATAAAATGTCTTTACTTCAAAACAAAGTAGCTATCGTAACGGGCGCATCCCGTGGAATCGGCAAAGCCATTGCCACTCGTTTTGCCCAGGAGGGTGCGCAGGTAGCATTTACGTACTTATCGAGCGTTGAAAAAGGTCAGGCATTGGAGGAAGAACTCCAACAATTTGGCACCAAAATCAAAGGCTACCGCTCCGATGCATCTGATTTCAAATCAGCCGAAGACCTCATTACACAGGTTGTAGCCGACTTCGGAACGGTTGACATTGTGGTAAATAACGCGGGTATCACGCGCGACGGTTTGTTAATGCGCATGACCGAGGAACAATGGGATGAAGTAATTCGCGTTAATTTAAAGTCTGTTTTTAATTTGACCAAAGCCGTAACCCGCGTCATGATGAAAGCGCGCAGCGGTTCTATCATTAATCTTACGTCGGTGGTTGGTTTGACAGGAAACGCCGGGCAGGCCAATTACGCCGCGTCAAAAGCAGGTATCATTGGATTTACAAAATCAGTAGCCAAAGAACTTGGTTCCCGAAATATTCGTTCTAACGCCATTGCACCAGGTTTTATAGAAACCGAAATGACAGGCGAGCTGAACGAAAAAGCGATTGAAGAATGGAAACAAAATATTCCACTCAAACGCGGCGGTCAACCCGAAGAGGTAGCAGACTGTGTCGTATTTTTGGCATCAGATTTGTCTAAATACATTACTGGACAGGTATTGCAAGTAGACGGCGGTATGGTTATGTAAGTTGGCGTCGTTAGTCAATCGTCTGCCGTCGATATAAAATACTGTAAATGAAGCTTTAACATAAATTATGGCCAATTGCCGATGGCCAAAGACTTTTGACTGACGACCCCACCAGACAAACACCATACAAATGCTTTTATCCGAGATTATCTTTCAAACTTCCCCCTGGTACATTGGATTTTGCTTGTTTTTGGGCGCAGCCTACGCGTTTTTTCTTTACCAACCCAAACCTATATGGAGTAAACTTCTCAACACTGGATTGGCCATTTTGCGGGGAGCGCTTGTTAGTATCATTGCTTTTTTATTGTTGAATCCACTCCTGCGCAGCATCCAAACGCTCGTAGATAAGCCTAAAGTGGTGATTGCGATTGATAACTCCGAATCAATGGCAAACGACGGCCCCAAAACGCTATCGGCATTGGCTACCCTACGGGAGGCATTGGCGGATGAAGGGCTGGAAGTGGCCGTTCAAACCCTCAACAGCGAAAATTATCAGGACGAACTTCCCAAACTGAAATTTGACCACGCTACCACCAATCTCTCTGATTTATTGAACAACGCCAAAACCAACTATGAAGGCCGCAATCTAACCGACGTGGTATTACTAACCGATGGCATTAGTAATCAGGGCCTTGCACCCACCTACGGCACCTATCCGTTTCGGATTCACAGCATTGGTGTAGGAGATACCCTCCCCAAGCGGGACGTAAGTATCAAAGCCGTTTCGGCCAATAAAATAGCGTATTTGGGCAACCAATTCCCGATTCAGGCTGACATCGTAGCGAGTGGTTATCAGGGGCAAACAGTCACCGTTTCGTTACGACAAAATGGAAGTACCATCAGCACTCAGCGCGTCACGTTCGGACAAAAGGAAGATTTCAGGCAGGTTACGTTTCAAACCTCTTCTACCCAAAAAGGGGTGCAGCACTATATTCTTGATGTAGAACCACTAAAGGGGGAATTTACCACCCGCAACAATCAACGCGATGTTTATATTGACATCATTGATGGTAAAGAAAAAGTATTGATGCTTGCCTTAGCCACTCACCCAGACATCAAAGCAATCCGTACGATTCTTGAAAAAAACTTAAACTACGAAGTAGATGTCAAGATATTTGGGGTGAACCCCGCCGCAGAGACTTTTCCCGAAAAGAAATACGATTTGATTATTCTTCATCAGTTGCCTGATTTATTCAATATAGGCGGCGACATCGTACAGCGCTATTTGCAACGCGACAATACCCCCGTTTTCTTCATTTTAGGCTCACAATCCAACACCTCGAAAGTGAGTCAACTCAACTCCGCCGTTACGGTTGTCTCCAACCCAGGGCAGATTGATAAAGTATCAGGCCGTTTTAACCCCAATTTTAAACTGCTGAACTTGGATGCTGACAAACTCAGTATTTTAGAGAAAATGCCACCTTTGACGGTCCCTTTTGGAGAATACCGCTTGATGCCAGGCAGCGAAACGATCCTGTATCAAAACGTTGGCAATCTGCGCACCAACAAACCTTTGTTGATTCTGAACACTGGTGGTGCTCGTAAATCGGCCGTATTGGCGGGCGAAGGAATCTGGCAATGGCGCCTCGAAGAATACGCCCTTACCGACAAACAGGAGGCCGTGGATGAGCTGCTACAAAAAGTGATTCAGCTGATTTCGGTCAAGGAAGACAAACGCAAATTTAGGGTTTATCCATTGGCCAATGAATACAACGTGGGCGATAAAGTGACTTTTGAGACGGAAGTTTACAACGACATTTACGAAAAAATCTACGGGCAAAGCATCCGCCTCGAAATCACAGACGAAAAAGGTAAAGTACAACCTTACACTTACACCAACGGCGAAGGAAATTCACGTTTTGAACTAAGCGGCCTACGGCAGGGAGTATATCAATTCAAAGCCACTACGAGTCTAAACAACAAAATCGAAAGCGTAACGGGCCAGTTTATCGTGCGTGATTTGGCGCTGGAGTCATTAACCAATACCGCTGACTACGGAATGCTGCGTGCACTCGCCCAACAGTCGGGGGGGCAATTTGTGAAAGCAAATCAAATTGAACAACTCAAAGACTATTTGATCAAAAATAAAGCCGTTGACCGCCTCGACAGTACCGAAGACTTATCAGAATTGATTCAAAATAAGTGGTTGTTTTTCTTGTTATTACTTTTGGCGACGTTGGAATGGGGAACACGGAAATATCAAGGAGGTTATTAAGCGATTTTTGTCAGCCTGAAAGGGGCTGTCCACAACCTTTGGATCATCGTTTAGGTGCTCTCAGCACCACAAACGCTCTTTTTTTTTATTTGGCATTCATCCTCCTGCCTTCGTCATTTGTCACTTGCCAAGCCCAATCTGACTCTCTCAGGCCCAACTATCGGGCGTTGCGGTGGCTTCTGGCGGGCGAGTCGGTGGCTTATTCTGCGTCTATTTATGGATTAAGTAAGGCGTGGTACAAAACGCCCTTTACGAATTTCAGCGTCAAAGACGACTTTCACGAGTGGAAGCAATTTGATAAAGTAGGGCACTTTTTTACGGCCTACCAGATTTGCCGTCACACGGCGGCGGTTTACAAAAACACGGGGATTACCAACCGCCAAGCGGCTTTGTACGGGGCACTTTCTGGCTTTTTATTCCTGACACCCATCGAGCTATTAGACGGTTTTCAATACCCAACCTACGGATTTTCGCCTAGCGATATGGTGGCCAATGTCATGGGCCCGTCGTTGTACTTGGGACAGTACGCCCTCTGGGGTGAAGAGCGCATTACACCCAAATTTTCCTTTTCCCCCACCCCCCTCGCCAAGGTTCGTCCTGAACTTTTAGGGAAGAATTTCAGCGAGCAATGGCTCAAGGATTATAACGGACAGACTTATTGGTTCTCGGTCAATCTGGCCTCATTTGCCCCGCATTCAAAGATTCCCAAATGGCTCAGCGTATCGCTTGGTTACGGGATTCACAACATGGTCGGGGCTGAGGTAGAGAAGAGCCAATCATTAGGTTATGACCCTTATCGGCAGTATTATCTCTCGTTAGACATTGATTTCCGTCGTATTCCTACCCGACATAAGGGCCTCAAAACGCTTTTCTTCCTGCTCAACACCCTCAAAGTTCCCGCCCCCGCCCTAGAATTCAACCGTAAACAGGGCTGGAAAGGGCATTGGTTGTATTTTTGAATGGAAATTTCGTATCACTGGATTACTGAACATCCTACTCTTTGCGCCACTGCGACTTTGCGTGAATAAATTTGCTTAATTACTTAAAGTCAAAATAACTTCGATTGTAAAGGTCTACGAAAACCAATTTTTCAATCTCACCTATATACAATGGTAAGATTGGCTTTTTTGTGAGTATTTGGAGAAAAAACATAACTTTACTTTTTTAAAAAACCTTAATTGCATCATGGCAAAAACCAAGTTAATTCCCCGAACTCCATCAGCCTACGACCCTCCTTTGTTAATCAAAACCCTCTTTACGCAAGCCGTTCGTTATAATCCCCAGCGTGAAATCGTATACCGAGATTTGTTTAGGATGAATTATCACACTTTTGACAAACGCGTGCGCCAGCTTGCCAATGTTCTCACCAATGCAGGTGTGGAGGCGGGCGATACCGTAGCCGTAATGGACTGGGATAGCCACCGGTATTTGGAGTGTTTTTTTTGTATTCCCTGCCTAGGAGCCGTATTGCACACCATCAACGTGCGGCTTTCGCCAGCACAGATTCTGTACACTATGAACCACGCCGAAGATAAGGTAGTGATTGTTC
>JAIXPV010000448.1 GCA_027486105.1 Runella sp.
AATGGTGGTATACAATTGGTATGCGCTCAAATGTTGATTTATATAACGGTTCCGTTTTCCTATTATTAGGAGCAGCTGTTTTCCTTTTTGCAGGTTGGTTACATTTACAACCTCAATTTCAACCAAGCGTGTCTTGGTTTAAAAACGCTGAGTCACGTTTAAATCACCATTTATCTGGTCTTTTTGGTGTAAGTTCATTAGCATGGACTGGTCACTTAGTTCACGTTGCTATTCCAGAGTCACGTGGGGTACATGTTCGTTGGAATAACTTGTTAACAACCTTACCACATCCACAAGGTTTAACACCATTCTTTACAGGAAATTGGTCGGCATATGCAACAAATCCTGATACAGCAACTCATTTATTTGGAACAGGTGAAGGTTCTGGAACAGCTTTATTAACTTTTGTAGGTGGTTTCCACCCACAAACACAAAGTTTATGGCTAACAGATATTGCACATCACCATTTAGCTATTGCTGTATTATTTATTATCGCTGGTCACCAATACCGTACAAACTTTGGTATTGGACACAGTATGAAAGAAATCCTTGAAGCACATGTGGCTCCAGGTGGTCGTTTAGGGGCTGGTCATAAAGGTCTTTTTGATACGGTAAACAACTCTTTACATTTCCAACTTGGTTTAGCTTTAGCAAGTGTTGGTGTTATTACATCATTAGTTGCGCAGCACATGTACTCGCTTCCTGCGTATGCTTTCTTAGCACAAGATTTTACAACGCAAGCAGCTTTATATACACATCACCAGTATATTGCCGGTTTTATCATGTGTGGTGCATTTGCACACGGAGCAATTTTCTTTATTCGTGATTATGATCCAGAATTAAATAAAGGAAATGTTCTTGCAAGAATGTTAGAACATAAAGAAGCAATTATTTCTCACTTAAGCTGGGCAAGTTTATTCTTAGGTTTCCATACTTTAGGTCTATACGTTCATAATGACGTAATGCTTGCTTTCGGAACTCCAGAGAAACAAATTTTAATTGAGCCTGTATTCGCACAATGGATTCAAGCAGCTCAAGGAAAATCATTATATGGTTTCGATGTTCTTTTATCAAGTGCTGGCGGCGCAGCTTATGCTGCAGGTGAGGGCATTTGGCTTCCAGGTTGGTTAGATGCTATTAATAATGCAGGTGCAAACTCATTATTCTTAACAATTGGACCTGGGGACTTCCTAGTTCACCATGCTATTGCATTAGGTCTTCATACAACAACATTAATTTTAGTAAAAGGTGCATTAGATGCACGTGGTTCAAAATTAATGCCAGATAAAAAAGATTTTGGATATAGTTTCCCATGTGACGGTCCAGGTCGTGGTGGTACTTGTGATATTTCAGCTTGGGATGCTTTCTATTTAGCTGTTTTCTGGATGTTAAACACAATTGGTTGGGTAACTTTCTACTACCACTTCAAACACATTACTTTATGGCAAGGGAACCCAGCACAATTTGATGAATCTAGTACATATTTAATGGGTTGGTTACGTGATTACTTATGGTTAAACTCATCACAGTTAATTAACGGATATAACCCATTTGGTATGAACTCATTATCAGTTTATGCTTGGTTATTCTTATTTGGTCACTTAGTATATGCAACTGGTTTCATGTTCTTAATCTCATGGCGTGGATATTGGCAAGAGCTTATTGAAACATTAGCATGGGCACACGAACGTACGCCATTAGCAAACTTAGTAAAATGGAAAGATAAGCCAGTAGCATTAAGTATTGTTCAAGCTCGTTTAGTAGGTTTAGTACACTTCTCAGCTGGATATGTATTAACTTATGCTGCTTTCTTATTAGCGTCAACTTCAGGGAAATTTGGTTAAACCCTTAGGGAAACAATGGTCTTTGGTGAGGAATGGGCAAAGCCCCGTTCCTCCACCAAAGGTCTTGGCTGCCGAAGGCCGTGAACTTTCTTCCACAAAGCTTTTTCGGGCAGGGGCTTTTGCCCCTGCCCCAGAGGGCCAAAGGTCTCTGGTAGGCTTCGCCCAACAAAGCTTATCGCCAGAGTTTTTTGATAAGCTTCGGCGATCAAAACTTAGTGAAGGAAGGTCTACCACCATAAAAGTTTATTTGTGGGTGGCGGAACTTCCGCCCCCACCCAGTTTTTCAAAAACTTTAGATTCTATTTTTTCCCCTGCCTCCATTTAAATCGGTAACCTTAACATTTATGATCAAAGTTTGAAAAACACAAAAGATCTGTAACACAGGAAAGGGCCAGGGGTCTTTGATGACTTCGTTCATCAAAGGAAAACATTTGAACCTGAAGTTTTTCTTCTCATAAACTCTATTCAATTGTTAGGAATGGAGGGATTTGAACCCTCGACCTTAGATGTCGGAAATCTATGCTCTAATCCTCTGAGCTACACCCCTGGGTTTCAATAGTGTTTGCGTGCCACGAAAACCCTTCGACTGAGGAGCGAAGCTCCCCGCCGCGGCTGAGCGAAGGTCCGGCCCCCTTTTGTCCTTTGGTCGCGGGGCTCCGCCCGGCAAAGCCCCGTTCACCACCAAAGACTTTGACTTTGGTCCTTCGGTGGATTCGAAACTCGCCAGAACGAAGCCCTTTAGTCGTTCCGGTGAAACCTCGCGCGGATTTTCGGTCGACCTCCGGTGAAGGAACGGGTCTTCGCCCAGCCACACCGGAGACTTTTAATCCTCACGAGCTTCGGTCCTCGGGTCCTCAAAGAATTATCTCTGTATTTATTTACAAAGTCGTAACTAATTGAGTAAAACTTTTTGGGTCTAAAATAGCTAACTGGGATAGTACTTTTCGATTTAACAAACTGTTTGTTTTTTTCAATGTATGAATAAAACTACTATATGAAAGTTTTTCTTTCGATGAAGTTGGTTTTCCCCCGGAAGGATTTGTTGAAAAATTAATATTTTT
Source organism: Runella sp. (assembly GCA_027486105.1). Taxonomy (GTDB): domain Bacteria; phylum Bacteroidota; class Bacteroidia; order Cytophagales; family Spirosomataceae; genus Runella. The sequence continues at coordinate 2,906 of JAIXPV010000448.1, forward strand.
TAATGCTGAATTTAAGCGACGAATCCATAAACGACGCATACTACGCTTAAATTGTCTTCCATCACTATAACTTAGTGATAATGCTCTCATGGTACGTTGTTGTGCTGTTCTGAATAAGACAGAATTGGCACCACGAAAACCTTTCGCTAAATTAAGTACTCTTTTGCGTCGTTTTCTTGCAACAAAACTGCGTTTTACTCGAGTCATAGATAAATTATTTTAATTCCAAATTTTGGAAATCTTTTGTGCTGTTGAAATCTTTCCTTATTTGGTGAATAGTGTTGGTTTCTTAGAGATCGGTTGGAGGCATTCTTTCCTTCTCACCCCGGTCGAAAAACTCTGGTCTTCGGTTGTTCTGTAGTCCTGCTGAAGGCTGAAGTTTTGATGAGGAAGAGGTGTTTTCTTTCTTTGATGACCAAAGGAGCTCTGACCCGACCGAAGGTCGTGAGGACCAGAGGTCTTTGGTGCTGTCCCCTTCCTCATCAAAAATGTCTTGTTCTTGGGTCCTCTGTTTAGGCCCTAGACAGGTCCTAATGAAATCCTCTGCTAGTGGGTCATTTGGTAAATTTTAAATACCAAAGGGCTCCGGTGAGGATGCCGGACTTTTGGTCAGTGAGTGAACAAAGTTCGTCACCGAAGACCTCCGGTCCGCCAGCCATTCCTTCACCCGAGGTCTTTGGATAATAGGCCCTCGACCAGTTACAAGAGGACCAAAGGACCCAAGGGCGCGGCTGACCAAAGGTCCGGCAGCCGCGGTGAACGGCCGCAGGCATCGCTCGCCAGAAGTTGCGGGAAACCCTTTATGCAAGAATTTGTGAAACAACACCAGCGCCAACTGTACGACCGCCTTCGCGAATAGCGAAACGCATCCCGTTTTCAATTGCTACCGGGTTAATTAATTCAACAGTCATTTTAATACGGTCACCAGGCATTACCATTGATGATTCTGAACCATCGTCCGCTTTAAAAGTTTCAATTTTTCCTGTTACATCTGTTGTACGAACATAGAATTGTGGACGATAGCCTGGGAAAAATGGAGTATGACGGCCGCCTTCTTCTTTTGTTAAAATGTAAACTTGAGCTTCAAATTTTGTATGTGGCGTAATACTGCCTGGTGCTGAAAGAACCATTCCACGCTCAATATCTGTTTTTTGAATACCACGAAGAAGAATACCTACGTTATCTCCAGCTACACTTTCATCAAGTGTTTTTTGGAACATTTCTAAACCAGTTACTGTTGTTGTTTTCGTTGCTTTTAAACCTACAACTTCAACAGAGTCGCCAACTTTTACAACACCACGTTCTACACGTCCAGTTGCTACCGTTCCACGACCTGTAATTG
>JAIXPV010000768.1 GCA_027486105.1 Runella sp.
AGACATTAATTATTATTATCCAACCAATGACCTCGTTACAGCGCCCGAAATCCTGTTTTTCTGGGTTATGCGGATGATTATTGCAGGTTATGAGTTCCGGGGTGAATTGCCTTTCCAGAACGTCTACCTGACGGGAATTGTGCGCGACCCCAAAGGACGTAAAATGTCGAAATCGCTGGGTAATTCACCAGACCCGTTGGCCTTGATTGAACAATATGGCGCCGATGGCGTACGCACAGGAATGTTGTTTAGTTCGCCCGCTGGAAATGATTTATTGTTTGACGAAAAACTTTGCGAGCAGGGCCGCAATTTCTGCAATAAGATTTGGAACGCATTTCGATTGGTCAAAGGATGGGAGGTGTACAGCCCAAAGTCTCTGGTTTTTAGTGCACAACTGGCCGTCAATTGGTTTGAATCAAAACTCAACCAAACAATTACGGAAGTCCTTGATTTGTTCTCAAAATACCGCATTTCGGATGCACTCAACGGCGTGTATAAATTGATTTGGGATGATTTCTGCTCGCAGTATCTGGAAATGATTAAGCCAGAATACGGCCAACCCATTGATAAAGAAACGTTTGAGGCGACCATTGATTTCTTTGAACGTATCATGGCGCTGACCCATCCTTTTATGCCGTTTATCACCGAAGAAATTTGGCAGGATATTCGTCCGAGAGGGGAGAAGGAAAGCCTTTGCGTGGCCGAGTATCCCACGACTAAAGCAATTGATACCACGCTTTTGGCAAACGTTGAGATTTTCTTTGAGATTGTGACCAACATCCGTAACCTGCGGAGTACCAAGAATATAAGCCCTAAAACGGCATTGCCTTTAACGATAAAAACCGAAAATAAAGGCCTTTACCAGCCTTTTGAAGGGTTATTGGTGAAACTGGCCAACATTTCAGAAATCAATTACACCACCGACCAAGCCGATGGGATGTCGTTTTTGGTAAAAGCGGATGAGTTCTTCGTAAACCTCGCGGGCGAACTTGACGTAGCCGCCGAAATTGAAAACCTCCAAAAGGAATTGGAATATACCTTAGGCTTCAAAAAATCGGTAGAAGCAAAGCTATCGAACGAACGTTTCGTCCAAAATGCCAAAGCTGATGTGGTCGAAAAAGAACGCCAAAAACTCGCCGATGCCGAAGCTAAAATTGTTGCCATTCAGGAATCGCTGATTCGCCTTAAAGCGTAGTGTTTATTCTTCTAACTGGCAAGGCATATAAGACCATATACCTAATGTGGTTTTATATGCCTTCTGGGGTTTTAAGGGAGTTCTTCTTTAAAAAAAACACCCATACCAAGGTTGAAAAATAGGCCAAAGCCGTTCCAATAATAGGAACAGCAATAAGAAAGAAGGGGTTGAAAGGCATAGATTTATGCATCAGGCCGACCCACGTAACTGCTAAAATGGAAACTAGTGCCAGAATAATGACCAAACGATAAAACAGCGGAAACCGCTGACTCTTGAAAACGAGATAAAATGTCAGGGCATACCCAGCAGTCGCCAGAGCGCTTGTTACGTAAATCTCATATTGGCTTAAAATGCAGCAACTTCCGAAAATGCTAATGATGACGAGTGGAAGTTTTGTATTTGGAAAAAGTTTGTTTACTCGAAGCGGCAGCTCAATAGAGCTTTGTTCAGGAAAAAGTAGGAATTTCAGTGTATTCCATTCGTACAAAAGCGCAAGAATATTCAAAGTAGTAAAGACCGTATCCACGTAGGGTGTCCCCGTCCAGTTCTGTGAAATGGTCACCATCAATATGCCTAAGTTCATGGGAATGAGCATAATTAAGCCGAGCACGGAGTAGCGTTGCGATAGAACTAGAGCCCCCGCCATCACCTGCGAAATAGCAATGAAAAAACCAAATGTACGCAGACCGTGGGGGGTAAGTTGTTGAATAAGAAGGGGCGGGCCAATCAGCTGACCAAAGTGCCCTTCCGTGAGCTTGCATAATCCCGAAGACGTGAATAAATAGCCCAAAAAAAGGCGGATAAGAAGCGCATTGAAGTCTTTGAACGTCATCGGATTGTTTTTTGAGGAACAAAGTAGCGGGGCTTTTGCTAAATCTCAATCAAAATGTGACGAACGGCTGCGTAAACTCAAATTGCAAAGAGGCGTGACCGTAAGCCACGCCTCTTTGCAACTAAGTTTACTGGTAATTAATAGGGGATTGGTAAAACCTTGCTTTCCTTGAAAGTAGAAAGAATTACCATGGTTTGGGTATTGGCTACTTCCTCAATTTCATTGATGCACTCCAATAATAATTTCTGATAAGACGCGATGTCTTTCGAAATCACTTTCAATAAAAAGTCCCCTGAACCCGTGATATGGTGGCACTCTATGATTTCGGGAATTTCGTTTATTCTTCGTGCAAACGAATCTGTAACATCTTTTTTGTGACCAGTCAAAGATACTTGGATAAAAGTTGTGACGCCCAACCCTACTTTTTCGCGATCTAACTGTGCGTGATAACTTTGAATAATACCATGCTGTTCGAGTTTCTTTACCCGTTCCAGGGTAGGAGCCGGAGAAAGACCAATTTCTTTGGAAAGTTGAGCATTGGTAATTTTTGCGTTAGCTTGCAAAATGTCCAAAACCTTGCGGTCTATTTGGTCTAATTTCATGTGAAATGCTTAATTTTTATAAAAAAGGCCGTAAACAAATAATATACTGCAAATGTAAGGACTTTGTGGAATTATTTTACAATAAAATGCTAATTTTATTCAATAAAACCAAAGAAAAAATAACTTTTGAAAAATAATCAAAAACGTAAAAACAAACTTTTTTATTAAAATAACACGAATAATTACAAAAAAATCATTCAATAGTTTTATATTTGAATTTGACAGAATTGATTAGACTAATGAAGAAAAAGTGTGTATTTCTAGACCGTGACGGTGTTTTGAATCAAGATACGGAAGGGTATCTGTATCAAGTGGAAGAAATGATTATCCCAGAAGGAGTGGTTGAAGGGCTAAAGAAAATGAAAGATGCGGGATATTTATTGATTGTAGTGACCAATCAGGCGGGTATTGCCAAAGGGCTGTACTCAAAAGAGGAGGTATGGAAATGCCATCAGTATTTCCAAGAGCAATGCGGACACTTATTGGATGATTTATATTTTTGTTCTCATCACCCTGATTATGATAGCCGTTCGTTGATGCGCAAACCCGAGTCACTTATGCTTGAAAAAGCAATTGCCAAATACGACATTGATGTGCTATCTTCTTGGATGGTGGGCGACCGCTCTCGCGACATGCAGGCAGGCAAACGCGTTGGGGTGCGCACAATACACCTCACCTCCACACCTGAGAAATCGGCGGGAGATAGTTACGCATCTAACTTCTTAGATGTCACTCAATTGGTTATTGAGGCTAATTAGGCTTTTTTGACGGTTTTTGCCGAGCTATCATAAGCGGGGCAGTATCCTTTGCGGTTGCAACTTGTAGCGGCAAGTACGACCATTAATAAAGCAACAGTAAGTAACTTTTTCATATGATGGATTGATTATTTGCGCAGGCAACCCAGAGGGTTGCCTGCGTGTCTATCAAGTATTTACTACGAAAATCGTGCC
>JAIXPV010000567.1 GCA_027486105.1 Runella sp.
AAATCAATGGCTTCGGCTTCATCTTCGACCAAAATTGCCTTGCTATTTTCAATCGCTTTTCGCGCCAACTCCTTCCGGGGCAAGGCTTCCAACTGCGTAGAAAGCGTAAGATTAACAGATGCTAAGAATTTCTTATCCGTCGATACCAACAACACTTGACTGTCTGCCCCATGCTCCGCCTGCGACAATAAATCAGCCGCCACAAACGCAGGAACCGCCGACGCATCGGCGTACACTGCCACTTCGGAAGGGCCCGCAGGCATGTCAATCGCTACACCTTCTTTGGCCAACAGCATTTTTGCGGCCGTTACGTATTGGTTGCCTGGCCCAAAAATCTTATACACTTTCGGAACAGACTCCGTACCGTAGGCCATTGCCGCAACGGCCTGCGCACCGCCTATTCTAAAAATTTTGGTCACGCCCACCAATTGCGCCGCGTACAAAATAGCCGGGTGGTCGCTGGGAGTACAGAGAACAATCTCCTTACAACCAGCTAGTTGTGCTGGCACCCCGAGCATCAGCACCGTACTAAAAAGCGGCGCTGAGCCTCCAGGAATATATAAGCCTACTTTCTCGATACCCACACTTCGCCGCCAGCAAGTAACGCCCGACATGGTTTCAATTTTCTGAACAGGCTGGTATTGCGTTTGGTGAAATTTTCGAATATTAGCGTACGCCTGTCGGATAGCGGCTTTGAGTTCTTGGGTAAGACTTGCCTCTGCTACTGCCACTGTTGCTGGCGGCATGGCAATCTCCTTCAGTTCAATTTTATCAAATTTGAGAGCCAAAGCGCGCAAGGCGGCATCGCCTTCTTTCTGAACCTGTTCCAGAATCGGTGCTACGGCTTTTTCGATATTGGCCATGCTTTGCGTCGGTCGAGCTAAAAGCGCGGGCCACTCACTACGGTCGGGATAAGGGATAATTTGCATAGTTTTGTAAGAAATGTCGTGCCAAATAATGACTTCGCTGTCTGTTATCGAATCATTTTTTCAATCGGAATGACTAAAATCCCTTCGGCACCTGCTTCGCGTATTTTTTCGATGTTGCTCCAAAAATCATTTTCATTAATAACCGAATGAAGCGACACCCATCCTTCGGTAACCAACGGCAGTACGGTCGGTGCTTTCATGCCTGGAATGTATTGCATAATTTTATCAACGGCCTCGGCAGGACAATTGAGCAAAATGTATTTGTGGTTTTGCGCCGCTTGAACCGCTTTAATTCTAAACATGATTTTGTCAAGCAACAGGGCTTTTTCGTCGCTCAGATTGGGAGCTGCAATCAAAATCGCTTCCGAACGATAAATGACCTCTACTTCTTTGAGTCCGTTGCTCAAGAGCGTGCTTCCTGAGCTTACGATGTCACACACGGCATCGGCCAGGCCAATGCTTGGCGCAATTTCAGCCGAGCCACTGATTTCGTGAATGTCGGCTTCTACGCCATTTTCTTTCAGGTAATTACCCAAAATACGTGGATACGACGTGGCAATGCCCCGCCCTTGAAGGTCTTCAACGCCGTTCCATTGAGTGCCGCGCGGGATAGCCAACGACAAACGGCACTTCGAGAATCCTAATTTATGCACTACGGTCACCTGACGGCCCGTTTCGGTATATACATTTTCGCCAACAATGCCTAAATCGGCGACGCCGTCTTCGACATAACCGGGAATATCATCGTCGCGCAGGAATAAAAATTCGGCAGGAAAATTGGCAGATATGGACTTTAACTTTCCGGAAGAACTGCTATCAAACTGAATACCACATTCTTTGAATAATTTGATGGAATCGTCGCTGAGACGTCCGGACTTTTGAATAGCAATGCGTAACATTTTTGAATAACGAAAAAAATAGATGAGCAAATGATTGAGTGGGATTCACTACCTGTGTGCGTACGATTGCCTTGGCAAAAGTCGTTTGAACACGAAATAGGGAGGCAAAGTTAATGAAAACGCATGACTTATATCCTGAAGTCCTACGCATGGAATGGTATCTACGCTCGCCCGCAGGCGTGGTGGTGATGATGTCGAAAAAAAGCGTAGTTACGTGTTTTCACGAAGAATTGTACAAATTGAAACTGCAAAGGTAGGGTAGGCGCGCAGGATTGTCAAGGATTTGTACAAAAAATAAGAACATTAGCCCAAAACAATGCCTAAATTTCCTTTTTTGGCTTTCCGAACTAAGTAACTCGCCACGGCTAAATCCTGTACAGCATTGCCAACGGACTTAAAAACCGTGATTTCATCCTCCGAAATACGTCCTGGTTTTGCGCCCAAAATAATCTCACCAAGCTCCACAAAATTTGAAGCATCTCCGAGCAATCCCTCTTTTACGGGCAACACTATATCGCCCGCTTCGGCAACAGCCGCCGTTCGTTGGTCTACCACTATGGTCGCCGCCTGCATGGTCTGCCCGGGAATTTCGCGGGCATCGGGGCGGTACGAACCTACGCCGTTAATATGTACACCTTTTTTGAGGTGACGATGTTCAAAAACAGGCACATTGGACGTGGTGGCGGCGCAAATAATATCCGCCTCCAACAACTGCTCAGGGGCGTGCGCTCCTTCCATTTTCAGCCCCATTTTTGCCCGCATTTCTTTACAAAAAACTTCAGTATTCTCTGGATTTCGCCCAAAAACCAGCACTTTTTGCAACGCCCGTACGGCAGCCACTCCCTCCACCTGCGTACGTGCCTGCGCTCCTGTGCCAACAACCGCTAACACAGTCGCATCTTTGCGAGCCAATAAATCCGTCGCCAAGCCAGACGCCGCCCCCGTTCGTAAAGCGGTCAGGTATTCGGCGTCTAGCAACGCTGTCGGCTGTCCGTTGGCGCCATCCATCACCAGCATCAGCCCATGAATCAAGGGCAGATTTTGTGCGGGATTATCCCTAAAAATCGTGACCATTTTCAGACCCAACGCTTCGGCCGATGGAAGATACACTGGCATAAACAGGGTTTGGGCATTTTGGGCTGGCTGCGGCAGATTCACCCTCAAAGGCACCACTGCCTCCCCGACCGATAGGCTGCGAAAGGCTTCTTTCATCAATTCGATGGCCTCGGCCATGGTTACTCCTTCTTCGACGGCCTGACGGGAAAAATAGCGAAATGTATGCAATGCAGTCTGTTCGTTTAAAATAAAATTTTTGAATCGTGGTTTTGAGAAACCACAGTCGTCGGGTTTGAGAACCCGGCGTCACACACAACTGCCGAGTTTGAAAACCCCACGTCACGTAATACGTCTATTACCGTAAAAAGAACCCTTTTCCCAATTCATCTTTTGGGTCAATCAAAAAGGTATTTTTACCGCAAATATGGGCATTCCCTTCTACTTCAGGAATAACCGCCGCGTGCAGGCCAAAGGTAGTAACGGATTGAACAGAAGCCGTAAAGCGACTCCCTACAATGCTCTCAATCACCATCGGTTGGTTCATGGCCAGCTCACCGCGGGCGTGTTGCAACGCCACACGCCCGCTCACCCCCGTTCCCGTAGGACTTCGGTCTACTTCACCATCGGCAAAAATGCACACGTTTCGGCTGTCAACGCCTTCGGTATGGCCTTTCCCGTAGAAAATGGTACCGTACAAAAAGCTTAAGTCTTCTTCAAAAGGATGCATAATGGGCAGTGAATCCATCACGGCTTTTTTAATGGCCATTCCTTTTTCAATCAACATACGATAATCTCCAGTTGTCATGCCAATGCCCAGCGCGTCTGCATCTACATACGCATAAAAAGCACCTCCATAGACTACATCAAATGACACCTCGCCCAAGCCTTCTATCGTCAAACGCTGGTCGCGGTACAAGACAAAGGAAGGTACATTTTGAAATTTCACCGACGTTATCTGGCCATTTCTCACGCTGGCATGGGCCGTAATCAAACCCGCTGGCGCATCAATTCTGACCGTTGTGACGGGTTCTTTTGCCTCAATTAATCCTAATTCAACTGCTACCTTGGTCACTGCAATAATGCCGTGCCCACACATGGAACTGTAGCCTTCATTATGCAAAAAAATCACGCCAAAATCAGCCTTTTCGGTTACAGGTTCGGTAAGGATACACCCGTACATATCCGCATGACCACGCGGCTCCCACATTAAGGCTTTGCGCAAATAATCTAGGTTAGTTTTTAAATAAGCCCGTCGTTCCAAAATTGTATTCCCCCTGATTTCGGGCAACCCGTCTGTAATAATTCGTAACGGCTCCCCACCCGTATGGGCGTCGATTGCGGTCAATTGAAGCCAATCAAGCGGTGGTTTCCAGGCATTAAGGGCACGTAAGCGTTGGTAAAAAGGAATCATAAACGAAAAGAATAGGGGAATAGTATTTTTGAAAGTGCATCGAAAATAACTACATTTCGACCAATTTTATAAAAAAGACACACAATGAAAATAGGATTCCTACAATTTTGCCTCGTAGCTACCCTTTTTATAAGTTTTCAAACAATGGCACAATATGGTGGCTACGGTGGTGGCTACGGCGGCTACGGTTATGGCCGTGGATACGGCTCTCGGAGCATGAATCAGCTTCCCTCTACGCCAAAAAAACCACTGACGCCCGACCAAATTGCCGAAGAGCAAACCAAATGGTTGGACAAAAAAGTAAAACTTACCGAAGATCAATCAATTTCTATCGAAACGCTCAATTTGGACCATGCGCTAAAATTGAGTGATTATCAGGAAGCGTTCATGAAAATTCACGCCAATTCACGGCCTTCTCCGCAGGAAATCCAACAAATCCGAGAAACGGTAGACAAATGGCAAACGGAAAAAGATGAAAAGTTCAAAGGCATTCTCACACCCGAGCAGTGGGAAATCTACGAAAAGAAGAAGAAAGGGATGCCGTATACCCAAACTTCCAAAAATTAATTTTTGGTCAGGAGTTGCGCAAGTAATCACAACTCCTGACCAGAAGTCATTAACTAGCTAAAACGCAAAGGATTAAAAGCCTGCACCTCCATTGATTCCGCCTTGTCCGTCACAATTTCAGCGACTAATTTTCCCGTAGCTGGGCCCAAACTCACGCCCATCATTCCGTGCCCCGTGGCAAGCGTGACATTTTCCAGTCCTTCTACCCGTCCGATGTAAGGCAGACCATCGGGCGAACAGGGGCGCAAGCCACGCCAAACCTTGTCTACTTCTGGTAGTTGTACTTCCAGTTCGGGGTAATAGTTCTTAATTCCTTGCACAATTCCCCGTACGCGGTTCATATTGACCGTCATGTCGGTTCCTGCCACTTCCAAGGTACCTGCAAAACGTAAATCGCCGCCCATAGGAGTCGCCGTGGCGCGCGCTTCGAGCATGATGGCGGGTACCTGGATATTATTTTTTACATTTTTGAGCATGAAACTGTAGCCTTTCCCTCCCTGTAAAGGCAACGAAATGCCCAGCTTCTCGGTCAAAACAGGCGACCAAGCACCCGCCGCAATGATTAGTTCTTCGGTTTTATGACTCCCTTTGGCCGTTTGAACAGCCGTTATTTTTGTTCCTTTTTTCTCAAAACCAAGCACCTCCTCGTTTTCCAAAACCTGCACTCCCTGCTTTTTAAGAAAGGATAATAAATTCTTAATGAGCAAGTTGGGTGTTATATGAGCATCACCTGGATAATAGACTGCGCCACGTACATCTACCCGTACCTCAGGCTCAAGCGCCTGCACTTGAGCACCGTTTAGCATCTCAGCCACAATGCCCGCCTGATTGGCTAAG
>JAIXPV010000677.1 GCA_027486105.1 Runella sp.
CGCCCCGCCGTTTTTTTTTTTTTTTCTCGGCCTTCGTTTCGCCTCAATGCTCAAAGAAGCGGGCGCAGACTCGGTTTGGACGGACAAAGTGGGCAACGTGATTGCGCTGCGCAAAGGCAAAAAACGCAATCGTACCGTCGCTCTTGACGCCCACTTAGACACGGTATTCCCGCTTGAAACCGACGTGAAAGTTAAAATCAAAGGTGATACCCTCTTTGCCCCCGGCATAGGCGACAACACACAGGGACTGGTCTTGGTGGTGTCTGTGTTGAGAGCATTGGAAGAAGCAAAAATAGAGACCGAAGCCGATGTATTGTTCATTGGCACCGTGGGCGAAGAAGGTCCGGGGGATTTGCGAGGGGTAAAGCACTTGTTCAGCGACCAAAGCAGGCGCATTGACTCGTGGATTGCCGTTGATGGCGGTGAACTTGGAAGAATGAGCAACATGGGATTAGGCTCCTACCGTTATCGGGTTACGTTCAAAGGCCCTGGTGGGCACTCGTGGGGGGCATTCGGTTTGGCTAATCCCCAACATGCTTTGGGTTCGGCCATCCATTATTTTTCAAAAGTCGCAGACAAATTTACCCGAACTGGCGCCCGTACCAGCTATAATGTAGGCAGAATCGGCGGCGGTACGTCGGTCAATTCCATTGCCTTTGAATCGTGGATGGAGGTGGATATGCGCTCCGAAATCCCCGAAAACCTTAACTTAGTGGATTCGCTTTTAAAAGCATCGGTACAGCAGGCCCTTCTGGAACACAACGCCATGAAACGCATGGGACCCGCATTGACGGTAGAAATCAAAAAAATCGGCGACCGTCCTTCGGGCGAGCTTCCCGAGAATTTACCCCTCGTTCAGCGCGCTATGGCCGCCATCACTACTTTCGGAGTGAGTCCAAAAATTGGTCGTGGTTCGACCAATTCAAATACGCCTATTTCAAAGGGAATCCCTGCTGTTACCCTAGGACGAGGGGGTAAATCAAGCAATGCGCACGCCCTCAACGAATGGTGGTACGATGACGAAGCCTACAAATCCATTCAGGCGGCATTACTGACGTTGGTTTCTGAAGCAGGAATGGTAAATCCTTAATTGAAAACTCTATGAAAAACTACCTCATTATCAGTTTAATATTCTTTTTTAGCCAAGTCAATGCCCAGTTTTTTAGAAAAGACAATGGCTTGGCGCATACGTTTTCGATTGTTGCCCGCGACGAAAAAACGGGCGAAATCGCCGTTGGTGTTCAAAGCCATTGGTTCAGTGTGGGCACTTCGGTTTCGTGGGCCGAAGCAGGCGTTGGGGCCGTGGCTACTCAATCTTTTACCAACAAATCGTTTGGAATCAGAGGCTTGGCCTTGCTGAAAGAAGGCAAAACGGCTCAGCAGGCGTTGGATATTCTGTTGTCTGATGACCCAGGCAAAGAAGTACGGCAAGTCGGTATTGTGGACGCCAAAGGCAACGTTGCCAATTTCACGGGCAAAAATTGTGTCGATTTTGCGGGCGATTTAAAAGGAAAAAACTACGCCGTACAATCTAACATGATGCTGACCAATGAAGTGCCTGCGGCCATGGCAAAATCGTTTGAAGCCAATACCCGACTGCCTTTAGCTGAGCGGGTGTTGGAAGCGTTGAAGGCGGCCCAAAAGGTGGGCGGTGATATTCGGGGCAAGCAATCGGCCGCTATTTTGGTGGTGAAAGGCCAATCAACGGGCAAGCCTTGGGATGAAAACCATTTAGTGGATTTGCGAGTCGACGACCACGCTGACCCGTTGGCCGAAATGGAGCGACTATTAAAAACCCATCGCGCCTACGAACACATGAACAACGGCGATTTGGCCATCGAAAACAACAACATGACCTTGGCCATGCAGGAATACGGAGCGGCCATGAAAATGTTTCCTAAAAATCTGGAAATGCAGTATTGGACGGCCATCACGTTGGCCAACGGCGGCAACATCCAAAAAGCATCTATTATGCTGCAAGCCATCTACGCCAAAGAACCTAATTGGCGAAAAATGACCAAAAGACTCCCCAAAGCAGGATTGCTGACCGTCAAAGAAAAAGAGTTAACGCTGTTGTTGAAATAGCGGTGCCTTTCTTACCAGAATGCTGTCTTATTCAGGAATATAAAATAAGAAGGATTTGCACGCATCAACCAAAATCAAAATGACCAAAACTCTATCCCTAACCATGGCCATTGTCCTGCTGTTGAGCGCCGTCGGCTTTCGGCCAAATTCCAACATCACAGCGCCTATCAACGTAGAGGAATTGACCATTACCCAAATTCACACTGCTTACAAAAAAGGCATGTTTACGAGCCAACAGTTGGTAGTGGCCTATTGGGAGCGCATCAATCAATTTGATACCCAAATCAACGCCATCACTACCCTCAACCCGCAAGCGATGGCCATCGCCAAAGCCTTGGATGACGAATATAAACGAACTAAAGTGCTGCGGCCATTGCATGGCATTCCAATTATTGTGAAAGATAATATCAACACAAAAGGGCTCGCTACCACGGCGGGAGCGTTGGCTTTGAAAGATTTTATGCCTGACTCTGACGCCTTCGTCATTGAGAAATTAGTAAAAGCAGGCGCCATCGTTATTGCCAAATCCAACATGGCCGAATGGGCTTTCGCCCCATATCATTCGATTAGCTCTACCCACGGTGCTACTTTAAATCCGTACAATTTAAATTACGTACCTGCGGGTTCCAGCGGGGGAACGGGGGCGTCTGTGGCGGCTAATTTTGGTACTGTAGGTTTAGGTACCGACACTGGCAACTCCATTCGTGGTCCTTCTTCCCACTGTTCTTTGGTGGGTTTTAGAACAACATTAGGCTTGATTAGTAGAGAAGGAATTGTGCCGCTTTACTTGCGCAACGACGTCGTAGGGCCGATGTGTCGAACGGTGGAAGACGCCACGCGAGTAATGGAAATTATGGCGGGGTACGACCCCAAAGATGCCATTACCAAATATTCAGACGGAAAGGTTCCGAAAAATTATACGCAGTTTCTCCAAAAAAATGGGCTAAAAGGCGCTCGAATTGGCGTTTTTCGGGAGCTCAGTGAGGCCAACCCTGACCCAGAAATAAAGGCATTGTTTGAAAAAGCATTGATGGACATGAAGGCCATGGGAGCCACCGTGGTTGAAGTCACCGTTCCCGATTTTGTAAACTTGAGAAAAAACCAATGGTGCGCCGAATTCAGAACCGACTTAGAATCTTTTCTAACCACGTATGTTAAAAACGACACGTTGAAAACCTTGGAGGATATTATTCGGGTAGGCACCAAAGTAAAAGAAGCGGCGGATAGATTGACTTCCAATGCCCAAAATAAGGGAAGAGCCGTTAATCCAGAAATTGAATGTATGGATGCCTACACCGATGTAAGACGGGTTGCTTTTCGTAAAGCCATTGAAGACCAAATGAATCTATTAAAGTTGGATGCTATTGTGTATCCGAGTTGGAACAACAAACCCGCTGAAATCAGTGCTTACCTGAAAAATTACAAAGGCGATAATAGCCAAATCATTGCCCCGCACACTGGTCAGCCCGCTTTTACCGTTCCGATGGGTTTTACATCGGGCAATTTACCCGCGGGGCTTCAATTTCTGGGCCGTATGTACGCTGAGCCTACTTTAATCAAGTTGGCTTTTGCCTACGAGCAGGGAACCAAACACCGAGTACCACCAACCTTTAAAAGTAACTAAAATGAATGTAAAACTTTTATTGAGCTTTGTGTTCACCCTAATGGGAGAGTTTACTTATTCTCAAACCCTCCAAAGCCCTGATTTCCTAAAAAAAGACAGTATTCAATCCGCGTTGGATGGAAACGTGCAGGTGTTTTACTACGGCAAATCCACGTCATCGGGGCGTCAACCTCTGATTGTAGCGTTACACTCGTGGAGTGGTACGGCAGATTCTCAAAAAGAAACACTGGCAGAACAAACCCAAGCCAAAGGCTGGAATTACATTTTTCCTGATTTTAGAGGTGTCAACAATCACCCCAAAGCCTGTTGTAGTGAGTTTGTGATTGCCGATATTGACGAAGCCATTGATTGGGCGTTGAAGAATATGAACATAGATAAAAAGAAGATTTATGTGGTAGGCAACAGCGGTGGAGGCTACGCCACGATGGCAATGTACATGAAGTCTCGGCATAACATCGCCTCATTTTCGGCTTGGTCGTCTATTTCAGACTTAGCAACTTGGTATGGCGAGTCGGTAGAACGAAAAAACAGGTATGGCCCCGAAATCATCAAATGTACGGGTGCAGGGGAGGTATTCGATGCCGAAAAAGCCAAAGAACGTTCGCCTTTGTTTTGGAAAACACCCTTAAAAAAACGCAAAAAAAGTACCCTGCAAATCTACGCAGGTATCCACGATGGTTATACTGGATCGGTAC